>NZ_JBFRGW010000046.1:15000-42821 GCF_052115545.1 Microvirga sp. 2MCAF35 | reverse complement strand
GTCGTCTCCGGGGTCAGGGTCAGGTGTCGCAACCCAAACTCTAACCGAAGACTGGCGATGACCACCTCACAGGCGGCATGCTGCGCTATGGGGAGCTTCGCATGCCGCCCTCGCGGCCCGCTCCTACACCACCTCCCGGGACGCTACCTTCTAAGCCTTGTTCGCCCGCTGCCGGAACGTCCGGCAGGGTAGGTATCGAACCTGTGAGCGCCGTAGCGTTCCGTGCGGATCATCTGGGCAGCCGTCGTGCCTTAGGCCTTCGGTCTTGCGGACGCGGCTCTTCCCAGGCGGCGTCTGCACGCCGTCGAGCGCGCCGATCCGGAATCTTCCTGTCATATGGATTGGAGTCTGAGCCGCAGGAACAGCGGAGGGCGATTGTTTCGCCCTCAGATCCTCAGTCGATACCTTCAGCGGGTCGGGACCGGCTTCTCGCCGCGATAATCGTAGAAGCCGCGCTTGGTTTTCCGGCCGAGCCAGCCGGCTTCGACGTACTTCACCAGGAGCGGGCAGGGGCGGTACTTGGAATCCGCCAGGCCCTCGTGCAGCACCTGCATGATCGACAGGCAGGTATCCAGGCCGATGAAATCCGCAAGCTGGAGCGGGCCCATGGGGTGGTTCGCGCCGAGCCGCATGGCCGTGTCGATGGCTTCCACGGAGCCTACACCCTCATAGAGGGTATAGATCGCCTCGTTGATCATCGGCAGCAGAATGCGGTTGACGATGAAGGCCGGGAAATCTTCGGAAACGGTCGATGTCTTGCCGAGCTTGGCAATGAATTCCTTGGCGGATTCGTAGGTGTGGTCCTCGGTGGCGATCCCGCGGATGAGCTCGACGAGCTGCATGACCGGCACCGGGTTCATGAAGTGAATGCCGATGAACCGCTCCGGCCGGTCGGTCGCGGCCGCAAGGCGCGTGATCGAGATCGACGAGGTGTTGGTGGCAAGCAGGGCGTCCGGGCGCAGCGAGGGGCTGAGACTGGTGAAGATCTTGCGCTTCACCTCCTCGTTCTCGGTCGCGGCCTCGATGACGATATCGCAGACGGCCAGATCGTCGTAGGTGCGGGCGGGCTTGATCCGCTCGAGCGCGGCCTGCCGCTCCGAATCGGTGATGACGCCCTTGGAGACTTGGCGCGCCATGTTGCCGTTGATCGTAGCGAGCCCCGCATTGATCCGATCTTCCGAGAGATCGTTCAGCCGGACGTTCAACCCCGCGAGCGAGCAGACATGGGCGATGCCGCTGCCCATCTGGCCCGAGCCGACAACGCCAACCGTTTTGATCTCTATGCCCATCTGATCTGCTGCCTGCATCCAATCGCCACATGCGGCCGGGCGGAGGGCCGCCCGGACCGTCACTATTCCTGACCTTATTGACCGGCTTTGGTCAACTCCTCCTTCAGTTCCGGCAGGATCTGGAAGAGGTCGCCGACGAGGCCGTAATCGGCGACCTGGAAGATCGGGGCCTCCTCGTCCTTGTTGATCGCCACGATCACCTTGGAATCCTTCATGCCGGCCAGATGCTGAATGGCCCCTGAAATTCCCACCGCGATGTAGAGATCGGGCGCCACCACCTTGCCGGTCTGGCCTACCTGCCAGTCGTTGGGAGCATAGCCCGCATCCACCGCCGCGCGCGACGCGCCCATGGCCGCACCGAGCTTATCGGCGATCGGCTCGATATAAGTGGTGAAGTTCTCGGCCGAACCGAGGGAGCGTCCGCCCGAGATGATGATCTTGGCCGAGGTCAGCTCGGGCCGGTCGGTCTGGGCGATCTCCTCGCCCTTGAACGACGACACGCCCGGATCGTCGGCGGCATTCACCGTCTCGATCGCGGCCGAGCCGCCTTCGCTCGCTGCCGGGAAGGCGGCGGTGCGCACGGTGATCACCTTCTTAGGATCCGTCGCCTGCACGGTCTGGATCGCGTTGCCGGCATAGATCGGCCGCTCGAAGGTGTCGGGCGACACCACCTTGGTGATGTCGGAGACCTGCATCACGTCGAGGAGCGCGGCCACGCGCGGCATCACGTTCTTGCCCTTGCTGGTGGCCGGCGCCACCAGGGCATCGTAGGAACCGGCCAGCGACACGATCAGCGCGGCGGTCGGCTCGGCGAGCTGGTGCTCGTACGCGGGCGCGTCGGCGAGCAGCACCTTCTCCACGCCGTCGAGCTTTGCGGCGGCGTCAGCGACGGCGCGGGCGTTCGCGCCTGCGACCAGCACATGCACCGGCGCCCCCAGAGCCTTGGCGGCCGAGAGCGCCTTGTGGGTGGCGTCCTTGAGGTGAGCGTTGTCGTGCTCGGCGATCAGAAGAGTGGTCATGATGGGTCTTCTCCTTAGAGCACGCCGGCTTCGGTCTTGAGCTTCTGGACGAGTTCGGCCACGGAGCCGACCTTCACGCCCGCCTTGCGCCCGCCCGGCTCGGCGGTCTTGACCACCTTGAGGCGCGGGGCCACGTCGACGCCGAGCGTCTCCGGGCTGGTCTCGTCGAGCGGCTTCTTCTTGGCCTTCATGATGTTGGGCAGCGAGGCGTAGCGCGGCTCGTTGAGGCGCAGGTCCGTAGTCACGATGGCGGGCAGCTTCAGCCCGACCGTCTGCAGGCCGCCGTCGACCTCGCGGGTGACGTCGATCGAGCCCTCGCCCACGTTCACCTTGAACGCGAACGTGCCCTGCGGCCAGCCGAGCAGGGCGGCCAGCATCTGGCCGGTCTGGTTCGAATCGTCGTCGATGGCCTGCTTGCCCAAGATGATCAGGTCGGGCTTCTCCTGCTCGACCACCTTGGCCAGGATCTTGGCCACGGCGAGCGGCTCGACATTGGCGTCGGTCTTGACCAGGATGCCGCGGTCGGCCCCCATGGCGAGCGCCGTGCGGATGGTCTCGCCCGCCTGCTGCGGGCCGATGGAGACGGCGACGATCTCGGTGGCTTTGCCCTGCTCCTTCAGGCGAACCGCTTCCTCGACGGCGATCTCGTCGAAGGGGTTCATGGACATCTTGATGTTGGCCAGTTCCACGCCCGACCCGTCCGGCTTCACCCGGATCTTCACGTTGTAGTCCACTACCCGCTTCACGCAGACAAGAAGCTTCATTCGTTTGTCCTCACCAAAGGTCGGATCCGGATATGGCCGAAAGCCAGCCCTCCGGACATATAGGAAAAAGGCGGATGGGAACCTAGAGCATCGGGCCGAAAAGTGGAAACCACTTTTAGGGAACACCCGATGCGCCAGCCTATGAAGGGCATCGGGCCGAAAAGTGGAAACCACTTTTAAGAGGCGTTCCGGTCGTCAGCGCGGCGCCTGCATTTCCTGCGCCTGGGCGCGGGCGAGCACGGGGTCGTAGCGGCGGCGCATGAAGGGGATCAGAGCAGCCCCCACAAGGAAGCCCCCCAGATGGGCAAACCAGCCCACGCTCTCGTCTCCGCCGAGAAAGGCCGAGGCGAGCTGCAGGGCAAACCAGAGGCCGATGGTCCAATAGGCCGGAAGGTGCAGCGGAATGCCCTTCAGGAACAGGCCCCAGATCTTCACGCGAGGATAGAGGATCAGATAGGCGGCCACCACGCCCGACACGCCACCCGAGGCGCCGATCAGGGGGCGGTGCGGCTCGGTGGTGATGAAGGCGTGGGCCAGGCTCGCGGCCATGCCGCAGAGCAGGAAGAAAACGATGAAGCGGACATGCCCCATCGCATCCTCCACATTGTCGCCGAACACCCAGAGGAACAGCATGTTGCCGATCAGGTGGAACAGCGAGCCATGTAGGAAGATGTTGGTGGCGAGCGTCAGCTCGACCGGGACGAAGGGATAGCCTTCCGGCAGAACCTCGGTGCCGAACAGGACCGACGGGATGAAGCCCAGGCCGCCGACCACCGCGTCCTCGCCGAGAGGGCCGTAGAAGGTGAAGAAATAGGCGACCACGCAGACGCCGATCAGAAACCGCGTCGCGAGCGGCGTCTTCATGTTCCTGAGCGGGACGCCATCGTGAAGCGGCAGAAACATGGGGCGCTCCTAACGGTTCTGCCCGGGCACCCATAGTACGTCGAGTGCGCCCTTGTCATTGACGTAGCGGGACGCAACGAAAAGAAAATCCGACAGGCGGTTCAGGTATTTCACGGCTTCCGGAGACACCTTCTCGTCCGGCTTCTCCATGAGCTCCACCACGAGGCGCTCCGCGCGACGGCTGACCGTGCGGGCGAGATGGAGGGCCGCCGCGGCGGGCGTGCCGCCTGGGAGGACGAAGGACCGCAGAACCGACAGCTCCGCGTTGAGCCGGTCGATCTCCTGTTCGAGCCGGTCGACCTGCCCTTGAGTGATCCGCAGGGGCTCGTAGGGGAGGGGCTTGCCGGTTTCGACGGTGGCGAGATCGGCGCCGAGATCGAAGAGATCGTTCTGGATGCGGCCGAGCATCGCGTCGATCTCATGGCCTGCCGTATGGAGGCGAACCAGGCCGATGCAGGCATTGGTCTCGTCGACCGTGCCATAGGCCTCGATGCGCAGATCGAATTTCGGGCGGCGTCCCCCGGCGGCCAGGGCCGTGGTGCCGTTGTCGCCGGTGCGGGTATAGATGCGGTTGAGGACGACCATGTAGAGCCCGAAGGTTGGGAATTCGATTAGAACGAATACCCAACCCGCGCACCGACATTCGTCAAGCCTCTATTCTCGTCCGAGCAGGTGCCGCCATTGGAGAGATGCTCCACGGTCGCCATCACGCTCCAATTGGCGGAGAGGCGCACGCCCACCGAGCCCGATTCGCGGAAGAGAGGCGAGCACCCGAACTCCTGGCGATGGGCCAGCGGCTGATCCTTGCCATTGTGAAAGGCGCCACCGACGCTGCCCTCGACGAAGATGTCAGGCGTGACGTCGACGGTCCAGGACAGGCCCGCATAGGCGAAGCTCGTCCGTCCGTCGAAATTCAGGCTGCCGCCCACATGCGGCCGGGGGATGAAATAGCTGGTGAAAAGGTCCGAGGCGGTAAACGGTTTAGCAAAAAGGATTTCGCCGGTGAGATTGGCGGAGCCGTCCTGTCCTTCCGGGCCCCAAGGATCCTGAGCGGAGAATCCAAAACGGAACTCCGACAGCAGGCTCGGCTGGGCTGAGGCCTGGGAGGAACTCGTTTGCCGCTTGAATTCGGAGCCTAGGACGCCCGACGTCCCCATAAACAGGACGAGAAGGCTCATGCCTATGGCTGGGCTCATGCGCATCAAGAGATCCGTAAATCAATAAAATCTAGGCCATCAGGCTATGCCGTTATGGCTAACGTTCTCTTAATACAAACCGTGGCGAAAAAGTGTCAATACGGAGATGCCGGGGCCATCATGTGGACAAGGATCCGGTTTTCCACGCATGCCCCAACGTCAGGCAGCGCGCCACCAGATCACGCCCATGATCACGATGATCGCCACGAACTGCAGCAGGACCCGCAGGCGCATGAGGTGCTGCGACCGATTGGCATTGCCGCCGCGCAGCATGTTGATCAGGCCCAGAAGCAGCACGAAGGCGACGGCCACCACCGCAATCGGCACAAGCAAATCGACAAAGCTCGTCATTGTGATTCCATCGAGAGGTTCGGGCGACCGTGGCCCGAACCCGGAGGAGAGGCAAGAGGGCCGATTGCCGTCAGATCAATTCCGCCGCAGCAGCCGCTCGAAATAATCGAGCTCTTCCTGAGGCCGGCTCGGGTCGCCCAGCTTGCGCCGCAATTCATCCAGGATTCGCTGAGCTCGCTGAGCCGGCGAGCAATTGGGACAGGGCACCTCGACACGCCCGTCGGGATTATCCGGATTCCGCATCGGACGACCTAAGGGGTCCGTATCGCGCTGGCCGGCTTGCCGATTGCCACTCGGCTGCCCCAAGGGATCCTCCTGGCCGCTGGCCTGTTCGTTTCCCTGGCCGTCGCCCTGCCGCATCTGCTGCATCTGCTGGGCCATGCCCTGCATGCCGCGCCGGAGGTTTTCCAGCGCCCGGCCCTGGGCGTCCACCGCCGGGCCGTCCTGACCTTGGCTCAGGGCGCCTTCGGCCTCACGCATGGCCTGCTCGGCATCGCCCAGGCCCTGCTCGTTCTGCATTCCCATGCCCTGCATGCGGCGCTGCAGCTCTTCCAGCCTTTCCCGCAGAGCCTGCTGTCGTTGCCGCAGGCCGAGCGGATCCTGGTCCGGCCCGGCCTGGCCGTTCTCGGTCTGCTCCTGATCGTCGCCCTGCTGACCTTGCTGCCCTTGCTGGCGTTGTCCCTGCTGCCTCTGGCCCTGACGCTGTCCCTGGCGGGGGCGATCGCCCTGCTGCATGCGCCGGTTCTGGCCGTCGCGGAAGGTCTCGTCGCGCAGGTTCTGCTGCTCGCGCGCCATATCCTCCATATCCTGCATGGCCTGTTTCATCTCGCGCCCGAGCGGATCGGTCATGCGGCTGTTGGGCTGCGCCGTCTGCAGGTTCTCGAGGATGTTGCGCAACTGTTCGAGCAGGCGCTGGGCCTCGGCCACGTCGCCCCGGCGCATGGCGTCCTCCATCTGGCGCAGCATGCGGTTGAGGTCGTCCTGGGAGATCATCCGATCCGGCGGCGTGCGCTGGTTCTGGTCCTGCGATTGCTGGTTCTGCTGCATGCGCTGGGCGAATTCGCGCAGGAACTTGTCCATGGCCTGCCGCAGTTCGTCCGTCAGGCGGCGGATCTCCTCGTCCGGCGCGCCCCGATCCATGGCCTCCTTCAGGCGCTCCTGGGCGGCGCGCAGGTCCCGCTCCGCATCGGAGAGGTTGCCGTCCTCGATCTGGAGCGCCATGGCCCAGAGCCAATCGGCCACATCGAGCAGCTGCTGATCGGTCTTGGCGACGCGCAGGCGCTCCGCACCGGCCCGCAGGCCCATGAACACACCCCATTGCAGCGTGTATTCCTCCGGAGCGATCAGCAGCGCGTCGAGCGCCACCTGCACGCGCTTGCGGTCGTCGGGCGCGAGCACGAGATTGCGCCGTTGCTCGACCAGCGCCTTGGCGAGAGGATTGGTGAAAGGACGCTGCGGCAGGGTGAAAGTGATCTTGTTGCTCAGCCCCTCCTGGCCGGCTTCGTCCTTGGCCTTGAGCTGGATCGTGACCGGCGCGCCGGCCCAGGCATGGTTCGTGAGGTCGACCGGCGACTTGGTGTCCGGGGCGTTCTCCTCATGGCTCGGCAGGGCCAGGGTGAGCTGGGGTGCGGGGACGAGGGATCGCCCCTTGCTGTTGTCGGCTTTCTCCACGATCCCGTCGAGGGAGGCGATGCCGTAATCGTCCTTGCCCTTGTAGCTCAGGGTGAAGGTGCCGCGCGCATTGATCTCGGGCGGCATGGTGAAGGCGATCTCGGGCAGGCTGTCGGGAATGGCCTCGATGGTGAGCGTCACGCTATGCGCGAAGCCAGTGCTGACCGTCAGCTCGCTCGATCCGTCGAGGGTGTAGCGCTCTTCGCGCATGTCGGCGCGTTGATTGGCTTTGGCCGGAAGGGGCGTCAGGCCCTTGCCCGGCGTGACCTCCGCACTGCCCTCGCCGGCGATCCGGATCACCACGGTCGAGTGGATCGGCGCGCGCAGGTTCTGCCCCCGCGCCAGGTCGATCATCAGCGGCGGCGTGCGGGTATAAAGGGGCGGATCGATCCATCCATCGATGCGGAAGGACGGGGAGGCGGTCTCGATCTTACGCCAGTCGAAGGCAGCAGTGAGCCGCGAACCGATTTCCGGTCCCGCCACGAAGGCGCTCGCCACCAGGGCGAGAAGGCCTGCGGCGCGTAAGGCATAACGGTCCCGCTTTGGCATATCGGGCTGGGGCAGGCCGACGCGCATTCGACCGACGGTTTCTTCAGCCCGCTTGCGATGGAGAGCCCAGAGCGCCTTGGTGCCGGGATCCGCCGAGCCGAGGGCCAGCGTATCGTCGAGAACGCGGGCCGGGCCGTGGCTCAGGCCCGTGTCCCGGTCGAGCCGGTCGAGCGCGCGTGTCCGACTGGGCATGCGCAGGCGAAAGAGCGGCCAGAGCGACAGGAGCAAGGCTACCGTGAAGAGCCCCAAACCGATGGAGCGCCACAGGGGCGGCATATCGAGCCAGAGGCCGAGCCACGAGAGGGTGAAGAACAGAAGCACGATGGCGAGCGGCAGCCAGAGCCGGGGCCAGGCTTCCTCCCACCAGAGGGACCAGCGCGCATGAGCGACCAGACGTCCGAACCGCTGGTTCAGGGGGCTGCGTCCTGGCGACGGGTTCGGGCCTTCGCTCATGCCAAACATCTCCCGCTGCACGCAATGTGCAGTGAACCCCCACTGGAAAAGCTAGCACGCGAGACCCGGATGACCAGCGGTCAATTGCGCACGGAGCTTCAAGAAGAGGTGAGCGGTCGGAGATCTCAATCTTTTCAGGCGGCGTGTTGTTCGAGGCGAATCAAGAATTCAGGCCAGCCAGTCGGGAACCCGGTCGAGCCCGATCAGCTCTTCGTAGGTCGGGCGCGGGCGCACCACCGCGTGGTCATCGCCGCGAACGAGCACCTCGGGCACGAGACGCCGGGTGTTGTAGGTGCTGGCCTGGACCGCCCCGTAGGCGCCGGCGGTCATGATGGCGATGAGATCGCCTGCCTTGACCTCCGGCATGTCGCGGGAGAGGGCGAGATAATCGCCGGTCTCGCAGACCGGACCGACCACGTCCGCGACCATGCGCGGCGTGTCGGGCGAGGCCTCGGCGACCGGCTTGATGTCGTGATGGGCTTCGTAGAGCGTCGGGCGGATGAGGTCGTTCATGGCGGCATCGACGATCACGAAGGGCTTGTCGGCGCCCTGCTTGACGTAGATGACCCGGGCGATGAGCACGCCCGCATTGCCGGCGATCAGGCGGCCCATCTCGAACACGAGCTTGAGGCCGAGACCCCGGGTGTGGCGCTTGATGATCGCCGCATAGGCCTGCGGATCGGGGGGCGGTTCGTTGTTCTCGCGATAGGGAATGCCGAGGCCGCCGCCGAGATCGATGTGGTGGAGCTTGTGCCCGTCGGCCATCAGGTCGCGGGCGAGTTCGGCCAGAAGGGCGGTCGCGTTGTCGTAAGGCGCGAGATCCGTGATCTGGCTGCCGATATGCATGTCGACCCCGGTGACCGCAATCCCCTTGAGCGCCGCCGCCCGGGCATAGACCTCGCGGGCGCGAGCGATGGGGATGCCGAACTTGTTCTCGGACTTGCCGGTCGAGATCTTGGCGTGGGTCTTGGCGTCCACATCCGGGTTGATGCGGATCGACACGGGGGCGCGCACGCCCTTGGAGATCGCGACTTCGGACAGCGCTTCAAGCTCCGGCTCCGATTCCACGTTGAAGCAGAGGATGCCGTTCTCGAGGGCGAAGGCCATCTCGGACCGGGTCTTGCCGACGCCCGAGAACACGATCCGCTCGCCCGGCACGCCGGCGGCCAGCGCGCGGCGCAACTCGCCCTCGGACACGATGTCCATGCCGGCGCCGAGGCGGCCGAGCGTCCGGAGCACGCCCTGGTTGGAATTGGCCTTCATGGCATAGCAGACGAGAGCGTCCGTGTCGCCGAAGGCCTCGGCGAAGACCCTGTAGTGCCGCTCCAGGGTGGCCGAGGAATAGCAATAGAACGGTGTTCCGACCTCGTCCGCGAGGCGGCGCAGATCGACGCCCTCTGCGTGGAGAACGCCGTCACGATAGGCGAAGTGGTGCATTTAAGAGGCCTAAAGCAGCGGATCGAGGATAAAGGGCTTGTTCGGGATCGTGTAGCCCTGATTGGCCTTGGAGCGGGGCGTGCCGACCGGGGAGGGCAGGGTGGCATCGCTCGTCGGAACCTGCGCCTGGGTCTCGGCGGCCTGTGCCGAGGCATCCGGCGGCGGCTCGAGGGCGCCGCGTCGGCCGCAGGCGGTCAGACCGAGAACGAGAAGGCCCGCAACCACAACCGCGCGGGGAAAAGTCAGGCTGGACGACATTACAAGCTCCGAAACGTGGCCGCACCATAGCGGGAAGCGATTTCAGATGCGAGAGGCAAGCGCATCGTGCGGAAAAGTGGCCCCGGTTTTCTGCACCGAACGATGCGCAAGCTAAGAGAGGAAGCATCGGACCCAAAAGCGGACTCGCTTTTGGGTCCGATGCTTTCGGTGCGAGAGACAACAGGCTCCTTGCTCAACGCTTTCGTGATGGGTGGGGGGCCGCGCTTCCGCATTCGGGGCTTGAGGCTTGCGCAAAAAGGCGCCACATCACGGGCCATGTCGAACGCATTGAATTCCCGGAAAAGCTGGCTTCTCGGTCTTGGCGCTCTCGCGCTGATCGGAGGCGCGGGGGCAGCCTGGTACGGCCTTGCGCCCCATGATCCCATGGCGGCCGGCGTCGCCGAATGCCAGGCCTCGAAGCCGACGGTCGAGCGCCTGAAGCCGCTCGCCAAGGGCGAGGTGGCCGCCGTCGGGGTGAGCCAGGCGCCGAAGCCCCCGCCCGTCATCGCCTTCAACGGCCCAGAGGGCCAGCCCATGAGCCTGTCGGACTTCAAGGGCAAGACGATCCTGGTCAATCTCTGGGCGACCTGGTGCGTGCCCTGCCGCCAGGAAATGCCCGCCCTCGACAAGCTCCAGACGGAGCTGGGCGGCTCCGATTTCGAGGTCGTCGCCATCAACGTCGACACCCGCAACCGCGAAAAGCCGAAGGCCTGGCTGCAGGAGAACGGCATCAGAAACCTGGCCTATCACGCCGACCCGGAAGGCAAGCTGCTGCAGGTGCTGCAGAAATCCGGCCATGTGGTCGGCCTGCCGACCACTTTCGTGGTCGATGCCTCGGGTTGCGAGATCGCCCTGCTGAAAGGGCCGGCCGAGTGGGCTTCGCCCGATGCCGTCACGTTCATGAAGGCCGCCCTTAACCGTTCCTGAGCGTCAGGCTGCGTAAAGCTGGACGGGGGCCTCGAAGCCTTTCAGGCGATACTCCCGTGCTTCGCCTCTGACCATGTCGCGCCCGGCCCTGTCGAAAACGGCACGGGTCACCAAAATTTCGCCTGTCGCGGCCGCCGCCTGGGCCCGGGCGGCCGTGTTCACCACGGGACCGATCGCAGTCAGGTCGCGATGCGACCGGCCGAACTCCCCGAAGCTCGCCACGCCCGAGTCGATGCCGATCCCGACTCCCAGGTCGGCGTCGCCAAGGGCCGCATGGTCCGTGAGCAGGGTTTTGCGGCGGATCTCGCAGCGGCGCAGGATCTCGCGCCCGGCCCGGACGGCCTGCTCGGCATGGTTCGGCTGCTGGATGGGGAAGTTGAACAGCGCCATGATGGCGTCACCGATGGTCTTGTTCAGCAGTCCGTCATACTCCCAGATCGCCTCCGCGCATTCGTCGTAGAAGGCATCGAGCAGGGATGAGACCGCGTCGGCCGGGAGCGACTGCGACAGGGCCGTGTAGCCCCTGAGGTCGGCAAAGAGGACGGAGACGTCGACGGGGATTTTGCGGGCCTTCATGATCCGCGTGAACATGAGCTCGCAGACCGTGCAGGTATTCGGGTTCATCCGGCTCGGGCGAATGCCGAAGATGCGGAAGGGCACGGAAGCCGGCCCTCTGAGGGGCACGGGGAGGCGCAGCTGCTGCCAGCACCCCTTGCAGATCCTGGAATGGACGGGCGCCATGGGTGAGCCCTTCGAGGTCGCAGCGGAACCGACCCGACAGGCGGGGGGATCCCGACGCCCGTCGCCGCATGAAGATGCCGGCCGCACAGGGTACCATTGCCCCGGGGAGCGGCCAACCCAGCTTGCCGACCGGTCAGGCCAGAAAAGTTCCGCCGTCGGGAACGCCGATCTCGCCGGAAAAAGCCGGCTTCGCGAGGCGCCAGGGGCGGTCCATGGCCTTGCGGGCCTCGCCGCGCTGGAGGCGACGCGGGGTGCCGTCGGCCAGGATTTCCTCGATCACCAGAAACCCCAGCGCCTGCAGCATGACGGCCGCCATCTTGGTGGCCCGGTCATCCGCCCGGACGGAGAGCGAGCCCGCGGCATAGATCCGCTCCATCAGGCTCCTGGGATGATGAGCCACGGCCTTGCGCGGCTTGAAGGCGACGACATTCGTCTCGGGTTCGAACATGGAAAAAGCCCCTTCTCGCCGCTCCTTCTTATTCTCTGTCGAGCGGCTCTTCTGTTGCGTTCAGCACAAACCATTGTGCCGAAAACTGAGCCGTTTAAGGAATGCGACATAAAACGCCCCCTGTTTGGTGGGGTGCGAATGAAAAAAGGCGGGGTTTTGCCCCGCCTCGATCTCTTCAGGAAGGCGCTTGAATCAGGCGCTCTGCTGGACCTGGATGCCCTTGTCGGCGAAGAGCTGCTGCAGCTCGCCGGCCTGGAACATCTCGCGGGTGATGTCGCAGCCGCCGACGAATTCGCCCTTCACGTAGAGCTGGGGAATGGTCGGCCAGTTGGAATAATCCTTGATGCCCTGGCGGACGGTCTCGTCCTCGAGGACGTTGACGCCCTTATAGGGCACGCCGAGGTAGTTGAGGATCTGGACCACTTGCCCCGAGAACCCGCACATGGGGAATTGCGGCGTGCCCTTCATGAACAGCACGACGTCGTTGGACTTCACTTCGTTGTCGATGATCTGGTTGGCGTCAGCCATGGATGTCTCCTTAGAAATCGTACTGGCTATATAGCCATGGGATCTCTCCACGAACATGTTCTTTTGCAATGGATTTTTCAATTGATGTCGTACTTCGACGGGAAGGGCTGGCTATTTTCTGAGTCAACGGAGAAGTGAGACATCCGCCATCCCTGGTCCGTCATCTTGTAAACAAAACGGAAGTAGATGAATGGAAACTGCTCAGACAGCATATATTGGTAGACGATAATCTGACGAACTGCCCCGCCGTAGTCCCGATCCAGGGCAACAGCCCGGAATTTCGCCTTTCTCTTTTCCATCGGGGTGAGAATGGACTGGATGGCAGAGGCGGCGTCTTTGTTCTCGAGTGCTTCGCCAAGAGTGTCCGAGACAGCCTTAGCCCCATCCCTCTCGAGGACATCGAGAAGCTGATTTGCGTGATATACAGGATTATCGGTTCTCGTCTGAGCGTGAAGTGCTGCGCTGGCGGTGATGAAATTCAACGCGAAGACGAAGCAAGCAACAAAAAGACGCATAGGTCGTTATCCGAACGAGAAACGTAATGATATCCTATTCTTGCGGAGCCTGCGTCGTCAATGCAAGGGCATGAAGCACGCCTCCCATGCGTCCTTGCAGCGCTGCATAGACCATCTGGTGCTGCTGGACCCGCGACTTCCCCTTGAAGGCCGAGGAGGTGACGGTGGCGGCATAGTGGTCGCCGTCGCCGGCCAGGTCCTTGATCTCGACCACCGCATCGGGCAGCGCGGCCTTGATCATGCTTTCGATTTCACGCGAATCCATCGGCATGGATCAAACTCCTTAACAGATGACTGGTCACGACTTGCCGGTCATGTATTCCGGCAGCCAGGCTTCGTGCGCGGCCTTCAATTGCTTCACGGATATGGCCTGCTGCCCTGGCAGAATCAACGCATCGCCCCCGGTGATGCCCAGGGTCACGGCCGGAATGCCGCCGGCGCCGGCCGCGTAGAGGATGTCGGCGGCCGCATCCTCATCGACGGCGATGAGGTAGCGGGCCTGATCCTCGCCGAACAGGAAGGCATGAAGGGGCAGGCCCTCGGCGACGGCCGTTATCTCGGCGCCCATTTGGCCGGCGATAGTCATTTCGGCAAGCGCGAGGGCGATGCCGCCATCCGAGATGTCATGGACGGTCTTGACCTGGCCCGAGCGGATGAGCTGGCGCACGAAATCGCCGTTGCGCTTCTCCTGGGCGAGGTCCACCGGCGGCGGAGCGCCTTCCTCCCGGCCGCACACGTCGCGCAGGTAGATCGACTGGCCGAGCCAGCCTTGGGTCGCGCCGATGAGGATGATGGCCTCGCCCTCCTGCCTGAAGGCGATGGAGGCGTTGACCGTCACGTCGTCGAGGAGGCCGACGCCCCCGATGGCCGGAGTCGGCAGGATGCCCTGGCCGTTGGTCTCGTTGTAGAGCGAGACGTTGCCGGACACGACCGGGAAGTCGAGCGCCTTGCAGGCCTCGCCGATGCCCCGGACGCAGCCGACGAACTGGCCCATGGATTCGGGGCGCTCGGGGCTGGCGAAGTTGAGATTGTCGGTCAGCGCCAGCGGCAGACCGCCCACGGCCGTGATGTTGCGCCAGGCTTCCGCCACCGCCTGCTTGCCGCCCTCGAAGGGATCGGCCTCGCAATAGCGCGGCGTCACATCGGTCGTCAGCACCAGACCCTTCGGGCCGTCCTCGACGCGCACGATGGCGGCGTCGCCGCCGGGCGTCTGGACCGTGTTGCCGAGGATCAGGTGGTCGTACTGCTCCCAGACCCAGCGCTTGGAGCTCTGGTCCGGCGAGCCGACGAGCTTCAGGAGCGCCTCGGCCTCCGACATCGGAGCCTTCACGCTGTCGGGCGCGATGGCCGGCTGCTTGGGGCTTTCCACCCAGGGGCGGTCATAGAGCGGGGCCTCGTCGCCCAGCTCCTTGATGGGAAGGTCGGCCTTGACCTCGCCCTGGTGCCTGATGACGAAGCGGAGTGTATCGGTGGTCTTGCCGATGACCGCGAAATCCAGGCCCCATTTATGGAAGATGGCCTCGGCCTCCTTCTCCATGCCGGGCTTGAGCACCATGAGCATGCGCTCCTGGCTCTCGGACAGCATCATCTCGTAGGCGGTCATGCCTTCTTCGCGGCAGGGCACCTTGTCGAGATCGAGCTCGATGCCAAGGTTGCCTTTCGCGCCCATCTCGACCGCCGAACTGGTGAGGCCGGCCGCGCCCATGTCCTGAATAGCGATCACCGCGCCGGATTTCATGAGTTCGAGGCAGGCTTCGAGCAGCAGCTTCTCGGCGAAGGGGTCTCCGACCTGCACGGTGGGGCGCTTCTCCTCCGAGGCATCGTCGAATTCGGCCGAAGCCATGGTCGCGCCATGGATGCCGTCGCGGCCGGTCTTGGAGCCGAGATAGACGATCGGGTTTCCGACGCCGGTGGCCTTGGCGTAGAAGATCTCGTCCGTGCGGGCGAGGCCCACCGCCATGGCGTTGACCAGGATGTTGCCGTTGTAGCGCTTGTCGAATCCGACGCTGCCGCCCACGGTGGGCACGCCGAAGGAATTGCCGTAGCCGCCGATGCCCGCCACCACGCCCGAGACGAGGTGAGGGGTCTTGGGATGATCCGGCTCGCCGAAGCGCAGGAAGTTCAGCGACGCGATGGGGCGCGCCCCCATGGTGAACACGTCGCGCAGGATGCCGCCGACGCCCGTCGCCGCGCCCTGGTAGGGCTCGATGAAGGACGGGTGGTTGTGGCTCTCCATCTTGAAGATGCAGGCGAGACCGTCGCCGATATCGATCACGCCCGCATTCTCGCCCGGTCCCTGGATGACCCAGGGCGCCTTGGTGGGCAGGCCGCGCAGGTGGATGCGGGAGGACTTGTACGAGCAGTGCTCGTTCCACATGGCCGAAACGATGCCGAGCTCGGTGATGGTCGGCTCGCGGCCGATCAGGTTCACGAAGCGCTCGTATTCATCCGGCTTCAACCCGTGCTCCTTGACCAGCTCCGGGGTGATGGCGACGTCGTTGCGGATCATCGGGGTCTCGCAATGTTTACCCTCTCCCGGTTGGGAGGGGGGAGGGACAATCAGATGTCCTCATCCTGAGGAGGGCCGCTAGGCCCGTCTCGAAGGACGAGGACACCGGGTCCAGAGAGCGCTGGAGACGCCCTCGTCCTTCGAGACGCTTCGCTCCTCAGGATGAGGGCTGCGGGGGCGTCTCGTCCCCGCTTCTTGGATCAGGCTGCTTTCGGAAAGTTCGACACGAGGCTCTCGAACAGGCCGCGCCCATCGGTGCCGCCCACGAGGTCTTCGATCAGGTTTTCCGGATGGGGCATCATGCCGAGCACGTTGAGCTTGCTCGAGTAGATGCCCGCGATCGCGTTCATGGAGCCGTTGCGGTTGGAATCGGCCGTGATGTGGCCCTGCGCATCGGAATAGCGGAAGGCCACCAGACCGTCGCCCTCGAGGCGCTTCAGGGTCTCTTCATCGGCCGTGTAATTGCCCTCGCCATGCGCCACGCAGACATCGATGGCCTGACCTTTGGCATAAGCCCGGGTGAAGGCGGTGTCGTTGCGCTCGACGCGCAGGAACTGCCGGTGGCAGATGAATTTCAGGTTCGCGTTGCGCATCAGGATGCCGGGAAGAAGCCCGGATTCGCACAGGATCTGGAAGCCGTTGCAGATGCCGAGCACGAGTCCGCCCCGCGCCGCATGGGCGCGCACCGCATCCATCACGGTGGCACGGCCGGCGATGGCGCCGCAGCGCAGATAATCGCCGTAGGAGAAGCCGCCCGGCAGGACCACGAGATCCGTGCCCTTCGGCAACGCGGTCTCGGCGTGCCAGACCTTCTCAACCTGGGACCCGGCCGATTTGAGCGCCCGCAGCACATCGCCTTCGCGATTGGAGCCGGGGAAGACGATGACGGCAGATTTCATGAAAGCCTCACGCGATCTCGACGCGGTAATTCTCGATGACGGTGTTCGCCAGCAGCTTCTCGCAGGCGGCTTTGAGGGCGGCCTCGGCCTTGGACTTGTCGGTGGTTCCGAGCTCGATGTCGAAGACCTTGCCCTGGCGTACGCCATCGATGCCCTCGACGCCGAGGGACTTGAGCGCGCCTTCGATGGCCTTGCCTTGGGGGTCGAGAACGCCGTTCTTGAGGGTCACGGTGACACGCGCTTTCATAGAGGCCTCGGGCTGTTAAGATGTGCCCAACGCCATAAAGCCATTAAGCGCAAGAGACAACGCCTTCAGGAGCCCAATTCGCGGGCAGCGACCTCCTTGGCCGTTTCACGCACGGCATCAGGGGCTTCGCCGATCACCAGGACGACCTCCAGGTCGCCTCCCGACCGTCGTCCGAGAGCTACGCCATAGGCCGGGTGCTTGCTGCCATCGGCGGGAGCGAGTTCGATGGTAAAGCCGGGATAGGGCGGTTCCCCCAGGCGCTCGACGCTGATCCGGGTTTTGACAGGCTTCTCCCGGCCTGCGGGCGAGCGCAGCGCGCGGGCCAGTCGCTCCGGGTCCCTCAGGATGGCGTCCGTGATGTCCGCATCCTTGCCCGTCAGGCGAACGACGCTCACCGCAAGTCCCGGGCCGCATTCGGGCGGGGCGCAGAAGGCCAGCGCGACGGGCTCGGCCCGGTCCTCGGCCAGCCATTTGCGTAAGGGCAGGGCCTCCCAGGGCGGGCCTGAGGGAAGTCCCGCAACCTGGCGGGGGATGTAGCCGCAGCTCGCGACGGTCAGGCCAAAGGTCAGGATGAGGAGGCAGGAACGCAACGGGCGGAACGGCATGGCCCTATCTATGCGCGAAACCAGCCTGGAGGGAAATGGGCAGAAAGCGGAATCTCCGTGTTCTTCCTCCGCCCGGCGCATCCTTCCAGGAATGAAACCCCTCGCCGTCATGGCTGCCCCCGGACGTGATCCAGGGATCGGTCCCAGCGTCCCGATCCGGTGAGGCACTCTGGTGTCATTCCCGGCGGCCGCAGGCCGGGAAGGGGATCCACTGACGTGCTCTGTCGCTGTGGATCCCCTTCCCCTCCGCTGCGCTCCGGCCGGGAATGACACCCGCCCCGTCATGGCCGGGCCTGTCCCGGCCATTCACGCCTGCCCTCCCGAACCCTCCGCCCTCATCCTGAGGAGGTCGCTTAGGCGACCGTCTCGAAGGAGGAACCAGAGGGCACTGGAGGCGCCCTCGTCCTTCGAGACGGCCGAACGGCCTCCTCAGGATGAGGGCTTGGGGAGGCGCGCTCCATTTTCATCCGCTCCACGTCATGGCCGGGCCTGTCCCGGCCATCCCGATCCGGTGAGGCTCGACGTTTCATGTGATCGGGATCACCGGCCCGAGGCCGGTGATGACGTCGAGGGTGGGGTGAGGGGGTGTCATGTTCTTACTTTGTTCTTGACAGGGGTTGCAACCTTGGCTATATCATTGCACAGCCTGATCCGACGAGGGGCGCGCTTCGCGAGGCGTCGCAAGTTGTGGGATCCGGCACGGTCCTGTCCGCCGGTCACGCAGCCGGCGCCAGGAGGCCCTTGGCAGCCCTGTGCTGGTCCAAGTCGAAACGCCTAAAAGAACCGTGCGTGACGAGCAGTTCGGCTCTCACATTCATCACTAGACATCGAGCCGGGCTGCCCGACGCGCCACCCTCGATCATCCATCAAGCTCAGGGCTTCCCAGCCCTGGGCTCGAAGGTGCTGGCTCTTTGACATGAACCGGGGGGCGAAGGAGCCTCATTCGAGGATTTCGGAAGCCGGACGGGTCAGCAAAAAGCCCGGCACGAGGCCGGGCTTTCGAATTCTAAAGCATCGGACCCAAAAGTGGACCCACTTTTGGGTCCGATGCTTCTTCCTTAGTTATGTGCCTCGTTGATGCGGAAAACCGGGTCCACTTTTCCGCACGATGCACTAGAAGCAAAGGCGGATCACTGCACCAGGCGCGGGCCGCCGGTGACCGGGTTTTCGTTCTCGGCCAGGATGCCGAGACGGCGGGCGACCTCGGAATAAGCCTCGACCAGCCCGCCCATGTCCCGGCGGAACCGGTCCTTGTCGAGCTTGTCCTTGGACTTGATGTCCCAGAGGCGGCAGGAATCCGGGGAGATCTCGTCGGCGACGACGATGCGCATCATCTCGCCCTCCCAGAGACGGCCGGTCTCGAGCTTGAAGTCCACGAGACGGATGCCGACGCCGAGGAAGAGGCCGGACAGGAAGTCGTTGACCCGGATGGCGAGCGCCATGATGTCGTCGATCTCCTGGGGCGAGGCCCAGCCGAAGGCGGTGATGTGCTCCTCCGACACCATGGGGTCGTTGAGAGCGTCGTTCTTGTAATAGAATTCGATGATCGACCGGGGCAGCTGCGTGCCCTCCTCGATGCCGAGGCGGGTGGCCAGCGATCCCGCCGCCACGTTCCGCACCACGACCTCGAGGGGGATGATCTCCACCTCGCGAATCAGCTGCTCGCGCATGTTCAGGCGGCGGATGAAGTGGGTCGGGATGCCGATGTCGTTCAGATGCTGGAACAGGTATTCCGAGATCCGGTTGTTGAGCACGCCCTTGCCGTCGATCACTTCATGCTTCTTGGCATTGAAGGCGGTCGCGTCATCCTTGAAGTGCTGGATGAGCGTACCGGGTTCCGGGCCCTCATAGAGGACTTTCGCCTTGCCCTCATAGATGCGACGGCGACGATTCATAGGCGTGTACCGTGGTTTGAGAAAATCCATTTGCCGTGGCTCCTGGGGATGTTCATTTTTTTAGATCCGCGGCTGGCGTTAAGCGCGGCTGTTCACCGGCGCTCCGCTTGAAGGGGCAACCTATCCGATCCCTTGGGCAAGCACAACGCGGAGGAAAGGGCCGCAGGATCGCAGCCCGGTCAAATGCCGTCCCTAAGATGGGGAGCGTCTGGTATCCGCGCGAGTGCGCCCTTATATCGCATGAAGAACCAAGCTTAAGGGAGAAAGATAAGATGACCGCTTTCGACGACCGCAGGAACGCCTTCGAGAAGCAGTTCGCCCACGATGAGGACCTTCGCTTCAAGGCCACGGCCCGCCGCAACAAGCTGTTCGGGCTCTGGGTCGCCGATCGCCTGGGCAAGACGGGAGACGAAGCCGAAGCCTACGCCAAGAGCGTCGTTCTCGCCGATTTTGAAGAGGCGGGCGATGCGGATGTTCTCCGGAAGGTCAGCAAGGACCTGGAGGCGGCTGGCCAGTCGACAGGCGAGACCGAGTTGACGGCCAAGCTCGCTCAGCTGACCGAGCGCGCCATCGCGGACGTCAAAGCGGGCCGATAACGGCCCGCCACAGCCGCCAATCCTCCAAGACCTCAAGTCCAGCCTCTCGAAAGGGCATCATGCCGATCCATCCAACGTTCCCCGAGCGGCTGAAGGCCGGCTCTCCCGTCCTGACGGCTTGGTGCGGCATGCCCGATCCTTCCGTGGCCGGCGTTCTGGCCCGTGAGGACTTCGATGCCGTCGTGCTGGACCTGCAGCATGGCTCCATCGACTTCACCGCCGCGCTACAGGCGGTGCCGCTGGTCGCCGCCGCGGGAAAACCTGCCCTGGTCCGCATTCCGGTGGGGGATTTCGCTTCCGCGTCGCGCTTCCTCGATGCCGGCGTGTCGGGGGTGATCGCACCCATGATCAACACGATCGAGGATGCAAGGCGCTTCGCCGGCTTCATGAAGTTCCCGCCTGTGGGCGAGCGCAGCTGGGGCGCCTACGGGGCCCTGTCCCTGACCGGACTGGAGCCCGGCGCCTATCTGCAGCAGGCCAACGACCTGACGGTCTCATTCGCCATGGTCGAGACCCGTGAGGCTCTCGCCATCATCGACGACATCCTGGCGGTGCCAGGAATCGACGGCATCTTCATCGGGCCTTCGGACCTCTCCATCGCTCTTTCGGGCGGAAAGAGCGTCAATCCCGCCGGCGCCGAGGTCGAGAAGGCTCTCGAGCATGCGCTCGCCCGCGTGAAGGCGGCGGGCAAGGTCGCGGCCATCTACGCCGTAACGGGAGCGCGGGCGGCGGAGTTGTCCGCCAAGGGCTTCCACATGGTATCCATCGGCAGCGACACCTCCATGCTCAAAGCCGGAGCCCATGCGGCTCTTGCGGCCGCCCGGGCCTGAACGTCATCCTGAGGGAGGGCCGTCACACGGGCGCGCCTTCCCGCGATTTGACCATACGGTAATAAGCCCAGAGCACCTTGGCCGCCACACCCCGCCAGGGACGCCACTTCTCCGCCAGAGCGGACAAGGTCTTCGCGTCCGGCCGCTGCTCCAGCCCATAGGCGAGGCGGGCTGCCTCCTGGACGGCCAGATCGCCGCTCGGGAAGGCGTCCGGATGCCCGAGGCAGAACAGCAGATACACGTCGGCCGTCCAGGGGCCGATCCCCTTCACCCGGGTGAGACGATCGTGGGCCTCCTCGGCCGGATAATTCCGCAACTCGTCGAGGGGTAGCCTGCCTTCAGCGATGTCCGTCGCCAGGGCTCGCAGGGTCCTGACCTTCCCGGCAGACAACCCGGCCGCCCGCAGGTCCTCGTCGGAGAGTCGCAGAAAGACGTCGGGCGTCGGTGGTTCGAGGACCTGCCGCAGGCGGTTCCAGATCGCGGTGGCGCTGGCCGTGGAAACCTGCTGGCCCACGACGATCCAGGCAAGCCCCTCGAAGCCGGGCGGCCGCCTGCGCAATTGCGGCACGACCCCGCTCTCGGCCAGCTTCGCCATCACCGGGTCCGCCAGCGCCAGCTCGCTCAAGCCCCTCTTGAGAACCGCGTCCGTTTCGAGGAGGGTGGCCATTCCTTCACGTTCCTTCTTCGCAGGCTCCCGTGACGAAGCCGGTTTTTCGATTCGCTCCCAGTCCCAACGGACGGCTTCACCTGGGCCATGCCTATTCCGCCCTGCTCAACGCCGACTTCGCTCGCCGCTTCGACGGCCGCTTCCTCCTGCGCATCGAGGATATCGATATCACACGTTGCCGACCGGAATTCGAGGCTGCCATCTATGACGATCTCGCCTGGCTCGGCCTGCGCTGGGAAGAGCCGGTCCGCCGGCAATCGGAGCATTTCGCCGATTACCGTGCCGCCTTCCTGACGCTGAAAAAGAGGGGAGGGGTCTATCCGTGCTTCTGCACCCGCAAGGACATCGCGGAGGCGATTGCCTGCCGAAAAGCGGAGGGCGGCGAGCCATGGCCCCGCGATCCCGACGGCGCGCCGCTTTACCCTGGGACCTGCCGGGGCATGCCTGACGACGAGGCCGAGCGCCGGATCGCGGCTGGCGAGCCCCATGCCTGGCGGCTCGACATGGCGACGCTGCAAAAGCTCGTTCCGGGGCCGCTTCATTTCCGCCGCTTCGATCGGGAGGGTCGTGAGGACATCGTCCCCGCACATCCCCGGCGCTGGGGCGATGCGGTCATCGTGCGCAAGGAGATCCCGACAAGCTATCATCTTTCCGTCGTGGTGGACGATGCGCTCCAGGGTGTCACTCACGTGGTCCGCGGCCAGGATCTCGAAGCTGCGACCGACCTCCACGTGCTGCTCCAGGCACTGCTGGGCCTGCCGACGCCTGGCTATCACCACCATGGACTCCTGCGCGACCCGGAGGGCGACAAGTTGGCCAAGAGCCGCCGGTCGAAATCCTTGGCGGAGCTGCGTGCTGAAGGCGTGACGCCGCAGGCCCTATGGCGGCGGCTCGGATTCGACCCTTAGAGCAGCGGCAGGATTAGCCGACGCCCAGCACAGAGAGCCAGACGAGGGTGGTGCCCAGGGCGAGGAAGGTCGACAGGGTGATGGCGCTGGAGGCGAGGGCCACGCCCTCTCCATACCGCTCGGCGAACAGATAGGCGTTGATGCCCGACGGGCAGGAGGCGAACAGCACCGCGACGCCGGCCCAGACCGGCGGCATGTGGAAGACCTGCGTGGCGAGCAGCAGCACCAGCAAGGGGTGCACGACGAGCTTGAGGAACGAGATCACGGTCGGCAGCTTCCAGCCCGTCTGCAAACCGTAGCGGCGCAGGGCGATCCCCATGGAGATCAGCGCGCAGGGAACCGCGGCGCTCGCCAGAAGATCCATGACCTGCCAGGCCGGGGCCGGCACATAGGTGGCGATGGGACGGCAGGCCGATCCGGCCAGGATCCCGACAACGATGGGATGGGTGAGGAGGCGGCGCAGGATCAGCAGGGGAGAGGCCTGGCGCCCCTCGGCCAGGATCGTCGCGAGGGTCATCGTGACCGGAAGATGAACCGCGATCAGGAGAAAGAGCGGAACGGCGCCCTCATCCCCATAGGCCTTGAGGATCATCGGGACGCCGACGAACACCGTGTTCGCCTGTCCGGCCGAGAAGCCGGCCACGACGCCGGACACGCCCTTGATGCCGAAGAAGCGCCTGCCGATCAGAGTGGCCAGGAGCCAGACGACGCCCACGCCGACGAAATACGAGATCCAGTAGCCCCAGGGCTGGACCGCCGGGATCTCGGCCCGGACGAGGGTGCGGAAGATCAGGCAGGGCAGTGACAGGGTGAAGACGAACTCGGACAGGCCCTCGCCGGCCCGCTCGGAAATGAACCCTGTCTGGCGCGCGACATACCCGATGCCGATCAAGCCGAAGACCGGCAGCACGATCGCGAAAAGCTCAAGCATGCGCTCTATCGCAACTCTGCTCGCTGGGAGAGCGCCGCGGATGCGACGCTGTGGGACATCAGCTCGTTGACCTGCTCGCGCTGGCGCTTGAAGTCCACCAATCCACGGCCCTCGAGCTCCCTTCCGCGCGGCAGGCGGATCTTGAGAGGATCAACGAAGCTGCCGTTAATGAGCACCTCATAATGGAGGTGCGGGCCGGTCGACAGGCCCGTGCTGCCCAGGTAGCCGATAACCTGGCCTTGCCGGACCCTGCTGCCTTGAGCCATGCCCTTGGCGAAGCCCGACATGTGGGAATAGGTCGTCACATAGCCGTTGGCGTGCTGGATCTCGATGTGCCGCCCATAGCCCGACTTCCAGTCGGCGAAGCGGATGGTGCCGTTGCCTGCGGCAAGGATCGGGGTGCCGACCTTGTTGGCCCAATCGATGCCCGTATGCGGCCGCGAATAGCCCAGGATCGGGTGGAACCGCGACCCGAATCCCGAGCGCAGTATGCCGTCCGAGATGGGCTTGCGGATCAGGAACTTCTTGAGGGACCGGCCGGATTCGTCGAAGAAATCGACCGTGCCGTCCTCGCCCTGGTAGCGGTAGACGCGACGCGCTTCCCCTCCCACGGTGAGCGCGGCATAGAGGATCTCCGGCGTGCCGTTCTCGTCGTCGGAGCCATAGAAGACCTCGAAGGAATCGCCTTGCGAGACGCGGCGCTGGAAATCGACATCGTAGCCGAAGATCCGGACCAGTTCGTCCACGCTCTCGCGGGGGAGCTCGTTCTTGAGCGCGGTCTCGTAGAGGCTCTCGTAGAGCCGCACGCCGCCGCGCCCGTCATCCTCCTCCTCGTCCTCCGAGGTTTCGGCGACCTGCTGGTTTTTCTCGTCGGCCGGAGGCGTCACGGACACGAAGACGCCGCGGTCGTTGGTGGCGGCGATTCCTTCGATGCCCCGTTCGCCGAGCGTGATCACGCGCACGATCTGCCTTGGATCGCCGAGACGGGGGCCGGGCGCGATGAGGATGCGCAGCCTCTGGCCTTCGCCCAGGCCATCGACCTTGATGCGGGCGGCCAGGGCCGACGTGATCGCGGCGATCTGCTCGGGAGTGCCCCCGTAGCTGCGCAGGACCGTCTCGAGGGTCTCACCCTTCTTAAGCACCACTTCGCGCTCTTCGAAAAGGGGCGTCGTGGCGCGCTGCTCGACCTTGGGAAGATCGGTCACGTTCTCGGGAACGACCCGGACCTCAATCGTGCTGAAGGGGGCATCGACGACCCGGGCATAGCCGAGGGCATCGCCCAAGCCGTCCGGCTGCCGAAGGGTTCGGGACAGCATCTGCTGCGCGGGGATCGGAACCGAGGTCCGGCGCCCGGCCTCGTTGAAGACCCGCCGCTCCTCTTCCAGGATCGCGAGCACGTCGCCATCCGTCAGGGAGGGGGCGCTCGCCGCGATGGCCACTATGGAAAGGTCGCGCCGGAGGACCGACACATCCGCGTCGGCGACCTCCGGGGTCGGCTCGACTCGCTGCTCGTCCATCCCCTCGGCGAAGAGGCGCATGGGGTTGAAGGGCTGAATGTCGGCCGCATAGGTGCCGGCGGTCAGGGAAAGGTTCGTGGCGACGCGCACGAAGTTGCGGACCTTGATGGCCTCGCGCTCACCGATGCGCATCGTCATCGGGGCCTTGAAGCTCTGCCGGGCAGAGGACGTCAGCTCCGTCATGTTGAGCCGGTCGGCCTTGCGCGCCACGTTCGAGGACCGTTCCTCGTCGAGGGTGAGAGAGGACCGGGACCCGAGCGCTGCGCGCTCCGGGGGGAGGGCCGTGATGGATGTGCCTTGAAGGGCGACATGGATCGAAGCCCCGATGAGGACCGCACCCGTCACGCCGGTCAGGATGCTGGCGCCGAGCCAGCGCAGGTTCACCTCTCTCTTGTCGACCTCCGGCGCCACGTTGCCGCTGGTATTGAGCGGCGGCTCATGTCCGAGATCGATGCCGGACGACAGCCGCGAGGCTTCCCTGCGGAATCCCTTGGCATGGCTGTCATCGGGAGGAAGGTGACTCATAGGTCTCTGTCTGGTGTCGATGCGGGCGGGTTGCTGTCATGGGTGCCAGAACCGATCTAGCACAAGAGACGGCAACCGCACATATCCATAGATAAGCTTGGTCGGCGCGCCAACTCTCCGGCACAAGAGGTTCGGAGAATAAGCGCCTTCGCGGCCCTGCTTCATTCCGCACTGTGACCGCAGTGAGGCGGCGGCGAAAAAACCTGTGCGGCAGGGCGGACTTGGAAAGTAGCTCGTCTGTCAAAAAACTTTCACAAGCACGTTGACAGGCGGAACGGGTTCGGCCTATATACCGGCCATCGACGCCGCCGCTGACGCGAACGGCGCCCAGATCTTCTTCAGAAACCGGGCTGTTGGGCCCGACTTCGGTCGGGAACAAGCGCTGTTCTGCGGAGGTCTGTTTTTATCGGTGGCATCGAAAGATGTCTTGCTCTTTGACATTGTTGAGAGGGAAGAGAAGCGTAGGCGGCGGTGTCCTTGCGCCGGACCTTTTGGGGTTCGGGGAACGACATTGACCGGATCTATGCTTTGATTGGTGAGTACACCGCTTCAGGGCAACCTGGAGTGAGRTGGACTCTGTCAATTTGCGTAGTGAAGTCTTGATCGAACTTTTCAACTTGAGAGTTTGATCCTGGCTCAGAACGAACGCTGGCGGCAGGCTTAACACATGCAAGTCGAACGGGCCCTTCGGGGTCAGTGGCAGACGGGTGAGTAACGCGTGGGAACGTGCCCTTCAGTTTGGGATAACCCAGGGAAACTTGGGCTAATACCGGATACGCCCGCAAGGGGAAAGATTTATCGCTGAAGGATCGGCCCGCGTCTGATTAGCTGGTTGGTAGGGTAATGGCCTACCAAGGCGACGATCAGTAGCTGGTCTGAGAGGATGATCAGCCACATTGGGACTGAGACACGGCCCAAACTCCTACGGGAGGCAGCAGTGGGGAATATTGGACAATGGGCGCAAGCCTGATCCAGCCATGCCGCGTGAGTGATGACGGCCTTAGGGTTGTAAAGCTCTTTCGCACGCGACGATAATGACGGTAGCGTGAGAAGAAGCCCCGGCTAACTTCGTGCCAGCAGCCGCGGTAATACGAAGGGGGCTAGCGTTGTTCGGAATCACTGGGCGTAAAGGGCGCGTAGGCGGCTTTGTAAGTCGGGGGTGAAAGCCTGTGGCTCAACCACAGAATTGCCTTCGATACTGCGAGGCTTGAGACCGGAAGAGGTTAGTGGAACTGCGAGTGTAGAGGTGAAATTCGTAGATATTCGCAAGAACACCAGTGGCGAAGGCGGCTGACTGGTCCGGATCTGACGCTGAGGCGCGAAAGCGTGGGGAGCAAACAGGATTAGATACCCTGGTAGTCCACGCCGTAAACGATGAATGCCAGCCGTTGGCGAGCTTGCTCGTCAGTGGCGCAGCTAACGCTTTAAGCATTCCGCCTGGGGAGTACGGTCGCAAGATTAAAACTCAAAGGAATTGACGGGGGCCCGCACAAGCGGTGGAGCATGTGGTTTAATTCGAAGCAACGCGCAGAACCTTACCAGCCTTTGACATGTCCCGTATGGGTTCTGGAGACAGGACCCTTCAGTTCGGCTGGCGGGAACACAGGTGCTGCATGGCTGTCGTCAGCTCGTGTCGTGAGATGTTGGGTTAAGTCCCGCAACGAGCGCAACCCTCGCCCCTAGTTGCCATCATTGGGTTGGGCACTCTAGGGGGACTGCCGGTGATAAGCCGCGAGGAAGGTGGGGATGACGTCAAGTCCTCATGGCCCTTACGGGCTGGGCTACACACGTGCTACAATGGCGGTGACAAAGGGCAGCGAACCCGCGAGGGGGAGCTAATCCTCAAAAGCCGTCTCAGTTCGGATTGCACTCTGCAACTCGAGTGCATGAAGGCGGAATCGCTAGTAATCGTGGATCAGAACGCCACGGTGAATACGTTCCCGGGCCTTGTACACACCGCCCGTCACACCATGGGAGTTGGTCTTACCCGACGGCGCTGCGCCAACCTGTCCGAGCTTGCTCGGCGGGAGGCAGGCGACCACGGTAGGGTCAGCGACTGGGGTGAAGTCGTAACAAGGTAGCCGTAGGGGAACCTGCGGCTGGATCACCTCCTTTCTAAGGATGTTCTCTTACGAACCGGCATCCGTCGGTTCTATCGGAACTCTTGGAACAAAGAGCTTCAGTCGGAAGCTCACTATGCGGGACGCTGCCGTCTTCGCTTCTCTTCTCAATTCCGGATACATCGGTCGAAGTGGGTGGGCTGTCTGAGCCCGGGCTTCGATTGGGGCCTGTAGCTCAGGTGGTTAGAGCGCACCCCTGATAAGGGTGAGGTCGGACGTTCGAGTCGTCCCAGGCCCACCATTTTGGGGAAGCCTCAAGCGCCGGCGGCAACGTCCGTTGCCTTGGCTGCTCCGCGCATCAGCGCGGGCGCCCGGTCGGGCTTGCGACGCTGACGCGTCGAACCTGCGCCAGCTCTTGCGAAGGCCGACCGGCCGCCGCGCCCGATGGCGCGGGAAGCCAAAGGGACGGATGTCCCTGCCGGCGTCTGAGGCCAAAGCAAAAACGGGGCCTTAGCTCAGCTGGGAGAGCGGTAGCTTTGCAAGCTTCAGGTCGTCGGTTCGATCCCGACAGGCTCCACCATTT
>NZ_JBFRGW010000046.1:0-10000 GCF_052115545.1 Microvirga sp. 2MCAF35 | reverse complement strand
ATTCGATCCCGAGATGCGCTTCCGCCCCTTGCCTCAGGCGACCGCCTGGCTCGTCGCGGGCCTACTGCTGACGCTCTCGTCCTTTCACTATTACACGGCCGGTTTCGGGCTCCTGCGGGAGGCCACCCATCGCGGCATCCACATGGCCTTCGTACTGGGCCTGATCTTCCTCGTCTTCGCCGCCTTCAAGAGCGGCCAGGAGCGAATCGCTCCCTCGTCCTGGTGGCGGCCGGGCAGCATTTCCCTGATCGACTGGGCCCTGGCCATCGCGGCCGTGGTGTCCAGCCTCTATGTGCCGTGGATCTTCAACGAATTGGCCTTCCGGGTCGGCAATCCATCCCCGACGGACGTGCTCATGGGGACGATCCTGATCGTTGTCCTGCTGGAGGCGACCCGCCGCTCCGTGGGCTGGCCGCTGCCGGTCATCGCCATCGGGGTGATGCTCTATGCGCATTTCGGCCCTTCAATGCCGGGCATTCTCCAGCATCCCGGCGCCTCGTGGTCGAACATCGTCAACCACCTCTATCTCACGAGCCAGGGCATCTATGGCATCGCCCTGGGCGTCGTTGCCACGTACGTCTTCCATTACGTGCTCTTCGGCGTTCTGGCGACCCGGGTCGGGCTCGGCAAGCTCTTCATCGATCTCGCCACCTGCGTGGCAGGCCGCTTTGCGGGCGGCCCGGCCAAGGTCTCGATCTTCGGCTCCGCCCTGTTCGGCATGATCTCGGGCTCCTCCATCGCCAACACGGTGACGGTCGGCTCGCTGACGATCCCGGCGATGATCCGCATCGGCTATAAGCGCCATTTCGCGGCGGCGGTGGAATCGGCGGCCTCGACCGGCGGGCAGATCACGCCGCCGATCATGGGCGCGGCCGCGTTCCTGATGGTCGAATTCCTCAACGTTTCCTATCGGACCGTCATCCTGGCGGCTCTCGTGCCGGCATGCATGCATTTCTTCGGCGTGTTCATGCAGGTCCATCTCGAAGCCAAGCGGGCCGGGTTGAAGGGCCTGCCCGCCGAGGAGCTGCCGAAGGCCGCCAAGGTGCTTCGGGAAGGGTGGCAGACGATCATGCCGCTTGCCGTTCTGCTGATCGTCCTGTTCTCCGGCTTCACGCCATACCTTGCCGCCTTCTGGGGCATCACGGCCTGCCTGGTGGTGGGAGCCTCGCGAGTCCCGGCCATCACCCTCGGCTTCCTGGCCGCCATCGTTATCGCCATCGCCACCGGCATGCTCACGCAACTGGTCTTCTCGGTTCCGCTTCTCGGCCTGGTCCTGGCGCTTCTCGTCTATACGTTTCTTAAGAGCGACGCCGGCAAGGCGCTCGTGCTCGACCTCGTCGATGCCTTCGTGGTCGGCGCGAAATATGCCATCGGCGTGGGGGCCGCGGCCGCCACGGTCGGCATCATCGTGGGCATCGTCACCCTCACCGGGGTCGGCTTCAAGATCTCCTTCATCGTCACGTCCTTCGCCGCTCAGGTGGCCCAGGTCTTCACCGATCTCGTGCCGGCGGGCCTTGCCGACATGAAGTCCATGACCCTCTTCTTCACCCTGGTGATGACGGCGGTCGTCTGCATTCTGCTGGGATGCGGCGTGCCCACGACAGCCAACTACATCATCATGGTCACCGTCGCGGCTCCGGCTCTGGGGCTTCTCGGGGTCCAGCCGCTCGTCGCGCATTTCTTCGTATTCTATTACGGGGTGCTCGCCGACATCACGCCGCCTGTGGCGCTCGCGGCCTATGCGGGTGCCAGCATGGCGGGCGCCGATCCGTTCAAGACGGGCAACACGGCGTTCCGCCTGGGATTGGGCAAGGCGCTCGTACCGTTCGTCTTCGTTTACGGTCCGGCCATGCTCATCGTCACGCCCGAGTTCACATGGCCGAGCTTCCTCTTCGTCACGGCAGGGGCCGTCATCGGCATCATCTTCCTGTCGGCGGCCTTTGCCGGCTACGGGCTGACGCAGATGCGCGCCTGGGAGCGCTGGCTCATCGGCCTCGCGGCCCTGCCGATCATCGCGCCGGATGTGCAGATGACGCTGATCGGACTGGGAATGGCCGTTCCCGTGGTCGTGTCGCAGGTCTTGCGGGCACGCGGTGCCATGGTGCCGAGCCCCGCCTGACGCGCCGGAGAGAACCTGAACTATTCGGCGGTCCTTCCGTTGTTCATTGCTGATGGAACAACGGGAGGTCCACATGGTCGACTACAGGAAGCTTCTGGATGCGTTCGTCGGAGCCATCGGGCGTCCCGATCTCCGCAACCCGGGCTCACCAACCCAGGGAAGCGTCGGTCAGCAGGCCGAGAGGAGCGTGACGCAGATCACCGGCCAGACGCCGGATCAGCTCCTGCAGAAGGCCAAGGATTTTGCCTCCCAGCATCCCGGGCTGACGCAGACCGCTCTGGTCGGCCTGGCGGGCCTTCTGTTCAAGGGGCGTAAGAACGGCAAGCTGACCGGCAATCTGGTCAAGCTCGGCGGCCTCGCGGTGATCGGGGGATTGGCCTACAAGGCCTACCAGAACCAGCAGGCTGCCAGGGGCGCGGCCGGAGGCGAAGCCAATGCGCCCGCCGCTCCGGCGGCCGGACCCGATGAGGCTGTCGCCCAATCGGCGCTGAGCCTGCCGGAGACATCCCGGTTCCATCCGGTTTCTCAGACCGAGGACGATGCGCTCCTGTTCCTGCGCACCATGGTAGCGGCAGCGGCCTCCGACGGACAAATCGACCAGGCCGAGCGGGCCCGGATCGTCGAGGGACTGACCGAAGCCGGCATCGATCCGGACGCGAGCCGCTGGCTGGAAACCGAGATGGCATCGCCCGCCGACGTGGAGGAACTGGCCGCCGGCGTCAACGATCCGGACAAGGCCGCCCAGGTCTACGCGGCCGCCCGCCTCGCCATCGATCCCGACACGATGCAGGAGCGCGAGTTCCTCCACCAGCTGGCCGAGGCGCTCGACCTCGACCCAGCCATCCGTTCGCAGATCGACGATACGGCCGAGGGCTTGAGCTGAGTTTGAGGCAACCACCGGCACGTAGGCTTACGCCGTCATGGCCGGCCTCGTGCCGGTGATGACGATCGGAAAGGCGCGGCCCTTCAAGCAATCGAGATGGCCGGCACAAGGTCGGCCATGACGTGAAGGGTTTACCCAGTTGAAGTGCCCTGTCTCCCGACGGGCAGAGCCTGATGTCAAAGCGGCGAGACCCGTCCCAGCGGCTTGATGCTCTGGTACTTGATGGTGGTCTGCGTGCCGGGTTTTTCCTCGTAGCGTTTGGCCAGAACGAAGCCGAGGTCGGGCGAGTAGAGATCGATGTGCTCGGATGTCGTCTTGCCGTCCCCATTGAGGAAGCGGTTGCGCACCACCAGGACATTGTAGGAGCAGGAGCCGAGCTGGAGCTGCTCCTGACCTGTCACGGTCAATTCCAGGGAAATCAGAGCTCCCACCTTACCGGGCTGAGAGGGGGCATAGGTCAGGGCCCGACGGGCCTTCAATTCCAATGGGAAGACGGAGCGGATGTCGGACACGGGAATGTTGATGCTCCGTGCGGTGTCGTCGAAACGACTGATCGGGAAGAACCCTCGATAATAGATCACGTCCTGCTTCTTGCCGCCGGGATATGCGTTCAGCACATGGACGAAATGATCGGACGCGGGACGAACCTCCGCAATCGTTCCCTGACGCTCCAGAACGAAACCCAGCTTCGCGGTCTGGGCTGTTGGGCAGTCGTCGGCGCACGCCGGAGAGGCAAGCAGAGTCATCAGGGCGATAGGATAGAGATATCGAAACATGGGAGGGCCGATCGGCGTTATCTCAGGAAGAAGAGAGTCGGGACGAATCCGACATAGTAAGTTTATAACAGTATCTTCGCGACGGTGGAAAGTGGATCTTCCTGATCATCGCAGGGCAGCTACTTTAGTCAGGGGATGGTTGATCTTGGCCCCGGTCCTGGATCAAATACCGCCACCGCATTTACGGATGCCCGAAAGGAAATGAAGAATGGCTGAGAGGCCTCACCGTCGCACCCCCGATCAGCTTCGCTCACGGCTTTGGTTCGACAATCCCGACAACCCGGGCATGACCGCGCTCTACCTGGAGCGCTATCTCAATTTCGGCCTCACCGGCAAAGAGTTGCAGGGCAAGAAGCCGATCATCGGCATCGCGCAGACGGGTTCCGATCTGTCTCCGTGCAATCGGCATCATCTCGAACTCGCCAAGCGCGTGCGCGACGGCATCACGGCTGCCGGCGGCGTGGCCTTCGAGTTCCCGTGCCATCCGATCCAGGAAACCGGCAAGCGTCCCACCGCCTGCCTCGACCGCAACCTGTCCTATCTCTCCCTGGTCGAGGTGCTCTACGGCTATCCGCTCGACGGCGTCGTGCTGCTCACCGGCTGCGACAAGACCATGCCGGCCTGTCTCATGGCGGCCGCGACCGTGAATATTCCGGCGATCTCGCTCAATGTCGGGCCCATGCTGAACGGCTGGCACCATGGCGAACGCACCGGCTCGGGCACCATCGTGTGGAAGGCGCGCGAACGTCACGCGGCAGGCGACATCGACTACCAGCAGTTCATCGACATCGTCGGCTCCTCCGCCCCATCCGTCGGCCACTGCAACACCATGGGCACCGCGTCCACGATGAACGCGCTGGCGGAGGCACTCGGCATGTCCCTGCCGGGCTCAGCGGCCATTCCCGCGCCCTATCGCGAGCGCGGCCAGATGGCCTACGAGACCGGCAGGCGCATCGTCGACATGGTGTGGGAGGACCTGAAGCCTTCCGACATCATGACGCGCGAAGCATTCGAGAACGCCATCGTGGCCAATGCGGCCATCGGCGGCTCGACCAACGCACCGATCCACATCAATGCGATTGCCAAGCATATCGGCGTGCCGCTCGACAACAGCGATTGGGAACGCATCGGTTTCGAGATCCCGCTGCTCGTGAACATGCAGCCCGCAGGCGAGTATCTCGGCGAGGAGTATTTCCGTGCCGGCGGCCTGCCGGCGGTCATGGCCGAACTGATCGGCGGCGGTAAGATTCACGAGAACGCGATCACCTGCACGGGCACCACCATCGGGGAGAACTGTAAGGGCAAGTTCACCTGGGATCACGACGTGATCCGCTCCTACGACAATCCGCTGAAGGAGAAGGCCGGCTTCCTGAACCTCAAGGGCACGCTGTTCGATTCCGCCATCATGAAGACGAGCGTGATCAGCCCGGAATTCCAGGAGCGCTACCTCAACAATCCGGAAGACCCGAACGCCTTTGAGGGCCCCGTGGTCGTGTTCGACGGACCGGAGGATTATCACCATCGCATCGACGATCCGTCGCTCCACATCGACGAGCACACGATCCTCATCATGCGTGGTGCGGGTCCGATCGGTTATCCCGGCGCGGCCGAGGTGGTGAACATGCAGCCGCCCGGCGCACTGATCAAACGCGGCGTTCTCTCGCTGCCCTGCATCGGTGATGGACGCCAGTCCGGCACCTCGGGCACACCGTCGATCCTCAACGCATCGCCGGAGGCCGCCATCGGCGGCGGTCTGGCGCTGCTGCAGACGGGCGATCGGATCCGCATCGACCTGAACCAGCGCAGCGCCGACATTCTCCTGTCGCCGGAAGAGATCGAGAAGCGCCGTGCCGATCTGGAGGCGCGGGGCGGCTATGCCTATCCGGCGAGCCAGACACCCTGGCAGGAGATCCAGCGCTCCATGGTCGATCAGCTCTCGGAGGGCATGACCCTCAAGCCGGCCGTGAAATACCAGAAGGTCGCCCAGACCTTCGGCGTGCCGCGCGACAATCACTGATCTGTCAATAAAGGAACGGGGGCTGTCATGAACAGACTTCACGGAAAGACAGCCCTCGTCACGGCGGCAGGGCAGGGGATCGGACGCGCCATCGCGGAAGCCTTTCTCCGCGAGGGCGCCAAGGTTTGGGCGACGGATCTCGACGTTGTCAAGCTGGAGGGATTCGACGGTGCCGAGAAGCGCAGGCTCGACGTGCTCTCGAGCGCCGATGTCGAGCACCTCGTCGTCGAGGCCGGAGGCTTCGACATTCTCGTCAATGCGGCGGGCTTCGTGCATCACGGCACGATTCTCGAATGCTCCGACAAGGATTGGGATCTTTCGTTCGACCTGAACGTGAGATCCATGCACCGGACCATCAAGGCCGTGCTGCCGGGCATGCTGGAGAAGGGCCGGGGCTCCATCGTCAATATCGCGTCCGGCGCTTCATCGGTGCGCGGCATCCCCAACCGTTACGTCTACGGCACCACCAAGGCGGCGGTGATCGGCCTGACCAAGGCTGTGGCGGCTGATTTCATCAAGCGCGGCGTCCGCGCCAACGCCATTTGCCCCGGCACGATCCAGTCGCCTTCGCTCGACGAGCGGATCGCCGCGCTGGCCGCAAGCTCGGGGCAAAGCCTCGACACCGTGCGCCAGGCCTTCATCGACCGCCAGCCGATGGGCCGGCTCGGAACGGCCGAGGAGGTTGCTGCGCTTGCGGTCTATCTCGCCTCGGATGAGGCCAGCTACACGACGGGTCACATCCATCTCGTCGATGGCGGGTTTGCGCTGTAAGCGGCGTTCCGGCGTCAGCTTGCAGGGGCTGGGCGAACAAGGGGGCAATAGCCGCCCGGTGCTCGAAAGCCATAACCGAAAGAAAAAAGGCAGGCTTGAAAGCCTGCCTTTTCAGTATATTGCGGTTTATGGAAGGCTGATGACTTCTTATCGATTATCGGCATTTACCCCCGCGCAACTCTGCAACTGGCGCGCTCTGCTTTTGCAATCCATGCCGCCGCTCCACGGTGCCTCCAATCCATCCTCAAGACCATGCTGAAGTCTCGGACGGCGCCGTTATACTGGCCGAAATAATAAAGTATTATTCCGCGAAGAAAATAAAATTCCAATGAATACGCAGTAGATACAGATGTTCTTGAGGCGTAAAAAGAAGATATTGAGAAATCTGCACCGAACACAAATTCGATAAGACTTGAAATAACTGGCTGTCGAATGCTTGTGATCGTGGTTGCCATCTGATGCCTCAAGCGAAAGTACTGATAACGTCTCTGAGAGAAAAGTACTCGTCTTGTTGTGTGACTTATTGAAGTCGTCCTTAATGTCTCACGTCGCTTCCCTAGCGGAAATCGGAAAAGCGCAGGTCTTGTCGGAATTGCGAAAAAAACGACTCCCTTGAGCCATCGAAGGGCGCATCCGGCGTCAACCCTCGATGCTCGATCAGGAAGACACCTGGGCGGCGAGAGCAGTGGCTTCCGTCGCACCGATCCTGGTTCTGCGGGTGATGACGTCCTCTGAGGTCGGCTAGAGCATCGTACGGAAAAGTGGACCCGGAAGGTCAAGTCCGACGCTCCAGTCATGCGCGTAGAGCCCACCTCTTCCCTGTAGGGGAGAGCAAAGGCCTATGACAGGCAAGTGCCATCACCTCTCCCCGGTATGGGGAGGAGGACCGCGCCAGTCTTCCCGCCGGTGGGAGCTCCCTCGGCGAGGCACCCTGCCGGACCTTGAGAGAGGCCTATTTCGAACGCCAGGGTGTCTCCGCCACGGGCGTCATCGGGCCTTTGCCGTCGAACCATGAGATCAGATTGTCGGCGACGAGCTTGCCCATGGCGTTTCGGGTGTGAACCGACGCGGAGGCGATGTGCGGCAGGAGCACCACGTGCTCCAGATCGATCAGTTCCTGCGGCACGCGCGGCTCGTCCTCATAGACGTCGAGGCCCGCGCTCAGGATCGTGCCCGACTTGAGGGCCTCGATGAGCGCCTGCTCGTCCACGACCGTGCCGCGAGCGACGTTGATCAGAACGCCATTGGGGCCCAAGGCCTTCAGGACCTCCGCATCGATGAGATGCTTCGTGGCGCTGCCGCCGGGCGTGATGACGATGAGCACGTCGCAAGCCTCCGCGAGGCCGGTCACCGTCGGATAGTAAGGATAGGCCACGTCGTCCTGCTGCGTGCGCCCGTGATACGCGATGCTCACATCGAAGCCGGAAAGCCGCCTCGCGATGGCCTTGCCGATCCGCCCCAGCCCGACGATGCCGATCTTCCTGTCGCGCAGGGTCGTCGACAGGGGGAAGGATGCCTTGAGCCATTTTCCGTCACGCAGGTAACGGTCGGCCTGCGGAATCTTTCTCAATGTTGCAAGAAGCAGGCCGAGAGTGAGATCGGCGACCTCGTCGTCGAGAACGCCCGGCGTGTTCGTGACGACGATGTTGCGCTTTGCTGCTTCCTCCGCATCCACATTGTCGTAGCCGACGCCGAAGCTCGATACGATCTCCGCATTCGGCAAGAGATCGAGGAGAGTGGAATCCACACGGCCGAAGAGCGTGCTGGTCGCGACGCCGCGGATGCGCGGCCCGAACTCCTTCAGGAACGCCTCCTTGTCGTTCTGCTCCCACAGGCGGTAGAGCGTGAAGGCCTTGTCGAGCGCGTCGATGACGATGGGCATCATCGGCGCGGTCATCAGGATGTCGGTTCGGCTCATGGCGTTTCCTATGGTCGTATCGGGTTAACGGGAACAGCGCGCGACGCCACCCCGGCGAAAGGCCTCGTCGATGGTTTTGGCCTCCTGCTGGAGCGCGGCCTTCACATCCTGCGGCAAGTCGAGCCAGTGACAGCCGCGCAGGGCGGCTTCCAGCGCATAAAGGGCATTGAGGCTCACCTGCCGGGGCTGCATGAATTTCAGCCGCCGGTAGGCTTCGACGGATCCGATGGAGCGGAGTTCGCCGACCGTGCGGATGCCTGCATCCGCTAGAGCATCGTGCGGAAAAGTGGACCCGGTTTTTCGCATCAACGATGCTCCAGCCAAGAGAAAAAGCATCGGATTCGATCCCAAAAGTGGATCCACTTTTGGGTCCGATGCTGCCTGCTCTGCGTCACGGGGCCGATCCCGGGCAGGGTGTCGATGGTGGCATCACTCACGAGGACGGCTCCGGTTTTCGAGACTTCACGCGCTCACGATAGAGCAAGTAGAGCCCCGATACGATGACGATGCCAGCCCCGACGAAGGTCCAAGTATCGGGCCAGTCGCCGAAAAGGACATAGCCCAGGATCAGCATCCAGACGATCTGGCTGTAGATGAAAGGCGACAGGATCGCGGCAGGCGCGCGGGCATGGGCGAGGACCAGAAGCCAATGGCCGAAGGCGCCGTAGAAGCCCGTCGTCGCCAGCAGAAACCACATGAGAGGCGAGGAGGGCGTGGACCACACCCACGGCAGGACCGGAGTCACGAAGACGATGCCGGCGACGCTGGAATAGAGGGTGGTCGTCGCAACGGAATCGCTCGAGGCGAGCATCCGCGTCACGATGGCGTAGAAGGCATAGGCCACCGAGCCGGTCAGCGACAGCAGGGCGGCGGGATGCATGGTGCCTAAGCCCGGTCGCGTGATCACGAGAATGCCGATGAAGCCGATTCCGATGGCGGACATGCGCTGCCAGCCGACGCGCTCTCCCAAAAGGGGACCAGCAAACAGCGCGACCAGCAGCGGCGTTGCGAAGATGATCGATTGGGTCTCGACCAGCTGCAGGTATTTCAGGGCGAAGAAGTTGCAGATCGTCGAGGCGAAGAGCAGGAACGAGCGCAGGAGCTGCAGCGGGAGACGGCGCGTCCTCAAGGCCCCGGGCTGAGTCCGCGGATTGATGACCAGGAAGGTGAGACACGCCGCCGAGACGTAGCGGGCCCAGACCGTCACCATCGGGTCGATGGAGCGGTTCACCCATTTGGCCGTCGCGTCGAGGCACGAAAAGCAGAACAGCGCCACGCACATGAGGGCGATGCCCGCGACGCGGCTCTGGTGCCACGCGGCGATCTTGGGCTGGGATTGGGTGACGGTATCGGCCATGCGGGGAATGCTAGGCTCAGGACTCGTTAATTGAGGTAGAAGGCGACGGCAGCCGCGATGCAAATGGCTGAGAAGAAGGTGTGGGCGCAGCGGTCGTAGCGGGTGGCGATCCGGCGCCAGTCCTTGAGCTTGGCGAACATGTTCTCAACCTTATGCCGC
>NZ_JBFRGW010000045.1:0-31823 GCF_052115545.1 Microvirga sp. 2MCAF35 | reverse complement strand
CACGAACGGCCTGAGCACGAACGGCCTGAGCACGAACGGCCTGAGCACGAACGGCCTGAGCACGAACGGCCTGAGCACGAACGGCCTGAGCACGAACGGCCTGAGCACGAACGGTCTCAGCACGAACGGTCTCAGCACGAATGGTCTCAGCACGAATGGTCTCAGCACCAACGGACGTGATGCCAAAGGCGTCGTCTCTTCGGGCATGCAAATCGAAGCGGCAATCCTGCAGGATGGCACGATCATCCAGCTCGGCCAGTAATCATCGTTGCTTTGGATGCGGTAGCCTCTCGAACGGGAGGCTACTGTCTTGTAGGGACCCATTCCGTGCGTATTCTAGCGCTCTCATCCTATCTGCTGATTTTGCATGCTCTTGTCTTCTCCCAGACTGCTCTTGGAGCAGGGGGCAGGCTCCATGCGGATGGACCCGAGCTTGTGCTGAGCCTGGAGGATGGCCGTGACCTACGAGGCGAGAACCTGATCGGGATCAGGTTCGTCTTGACGGGTCAGGACGGGGCCTTCCAGATGCGGGTCGACGGCGTGGAAGAGGATAAGGCCGCCACGGGAGGTCCGCTTCTGCTTTACAGGCTGTCGGTCCATTCGCCGGACGGAGAGGAGAAGGGGCCGTTCTGCTCGCCCGATCCTCAAGGGCGGCTCACCGGTCTCGCGATGCCTGACGGTTCCGGCGGCTTCAGCTTCACATGCACCAGCGGTGCGGAGGGAAAATGCGTTCGCATGGGCTATCGCCCGTGGGACAACCGCGACGGATTACCGTTGAAGGAGCTTCATCGGGCTTGCGTCCATATGCTGCGTGCCGATTACGGCGGAGATGACAGGCCGACGACGCGGAACGGCACATCGGTCGATATTTTCGACCGGTTCGGCATTCAGGAATCGGAAAAGGCGGACGGCATGGCGTTCGAGGCGGCCTGGGGTCCGGATGGCGCATTATGTGTTGCCCATCCGCGCATCATGCAGAACATCACGCTTGAAGATATCGCTGAGCGCTATCCGCGTTTGGCTAATCGGCTAGGACCGATGCATTGCAGCCTCGAAGCGATGCAGGCAGAGCCGCAGGCGCTTCTCTTCAACCATTCCTACCCCTGAGAAATCGGGGTTTCTTATCGGCCGCGACACGACATCAGGAACCTGTCCCGGCCCGCAGAATGAGCCGGTTGCCGCGAACCTCGTAGGAGCCCAGCCGCTCGAGAAACGTCATGCCAAGAAGATTGGCGTGAAGAACGCCTTCACGGGCGATCAGCGCGCGGACTTTTCGCTCCGTGATCGGGCCGACTGTCAAGCGATCGATGACGACCGGGGCGGCGAGGGCGCTGCCGTTGGCAGTGGCGACGGGAATGGAATAATCGAGATTGTCGATCTTGAAGCCGAGCGCGGTCGCGTTCTCTGCGCGCAGGACGACGGTGCTCGCGCCCGTGTCGAAGATGAAACGTGTCTCGTGCCCGTTGACCGCGCCCTGCACCATGAAGCTGCCGTCCGTCCGGCGCGCGGCCACCACTTCGCCCTCCGGCGTGACGACGGTGCGGCCGACTGCGATGTCCCCGATGGCGCGGTCGATCACGGCCTGCAATTCTCCCCGGGATGCATAGGTCACGAGCAGAGCCACCAGAATGCCGCCGGCGATGGCGATGGATTGAACGCCATAGGTCCAGTGGCGTGAAAAGGCTTCGACGATCGAAGCCGCCATGAGGAGGGACAATCCGCCCAGGGCCACGACGCCGGAGGCCTCCATGGCTGAGAGCTCCGCGATGGTGTTGTCGACGAACAGCCCCATCAGAAGGGCTGCCAGGAGAAGAAGGAGGCCTGCGCCGCGGATGCCCGGCATCATCACGCCTTGTCGGCTTGAGGCGCGAAGGGAGATTCGATGGCAAAGGCCTGGCGCATCCGCTCCGGGAGCTCGGTCATGATCCGCTGACGGTCCTCCTCGCTCATGCGATACCAACCGGCGATCTCCTCCCGCGTGCGGCCGCATCCCTCGCAGAGTCCCGTTTCGGGGTCGAGCATGCAGACACGGATGCAGGGGCTGGAAACGCGGGTCATCTTACCTTCATGTCGTCACAGTCGGACGGCGGTCAAGAGGCCGATCAGCGCAGCGATCTCCGCCACCTGCTGGGCGGCGCCGATGACGTCTCCGGTCTGGCCCCCCAGGTGCCGCGATGCGAAGCCCGCGAGCGCAACGCCGGCGAGGCCGGAGAGCACCAGCATCAGGGCAATGCCAAGCGGCGGCAGGACCGCAACGGCTCCGAGGACGACCGCGATTCCTCCGGCAATTCCTGCCGCCAGCCAGAACGTCTCCCGAGCCGGCTGCCCGACCGCCCGCGCGATGCCGTCCCGTCGGGCCGGTGGGAGAAAAACCAGGGGAATCAGCCCGGCCGTGCGGGACAGGGATGCGGCGATGAGAAACGCCGCGATGACGGCTCCGCCATCGAGGCGGGAAGCGAGGGTGGCAAGCGCCCCGATCCTGAGTGCCAGAGCCAGAAAGAGCGCCGAGGCGCCGAAGGAGCCGATCCGGCTGTCGCGCATGATCTCCAGACGCTTCTCGCGGGTCGAACCGCCGACGCTGTCGGCAAGGTCGGCGAGCCCGTCCTCGTGCAGGGCTCCGGTCGCCATGACCATGGCGGCCACCGAGAGCATGGCGGCGAGCCAGGGGCCGAGATCGAGCAGCAGGGCCAAGCCGAACAAGGCTGCCGGCAGGAGACCGATGAGGAGCCCCCCGAGCGGGATCATGCGCACCAGACGCGGAAAGCTCGGCAAGGCGTGGGCGTCGTGCTCGAATGGAAGCGGCGGCACCGGCAGCCGGGAATAGAAGCGCACGCAATGGGCCAGATCGGCCGCAGCCGCCCGCCAGCCGCCAATCGTCGCGGCCTCGTCCCGTTCAAATTGCTCCGACATGCTTCACCCCGCGTGCATGGATCGTTATAGGTCACGCCTCTTCGTGTTCTGCAATGCCCCCTGGGCCGGAGCCCTCCATGTCTGACGCCGTGTCCTCACCTTTCGACGATATCCGCCGCCTGATCACGACCATGCCCGGTCCGGACGAGGCCGCCGTCGAGGCCGCGCAGGCGCGAGACCGGCAGCTCACCAAGCCGGCCGGGAGCCTGGGACGCCTGGAGCGGATCGCAGAATGGCTTGCTGCCTGGCAGGCGAAGCCCACGCCGACCGTGGACCGTCCGCTCGTCTGCGTCTTTGCCGCGAGCCACGGCGTAACCGCCAAGGGCGTCTCGGCCTTTCCCTCCGAGGTGAACCGCCAAATGCTGGAGAATTTCGCCGCCGGCGGGGCGGCCATCAACCAGATCTGCGCCGCCTATGGCCTGGGCTTCAAGGTGTTCGACCTCGCCATCGACATGCCGACCGGCGACATCACCGAGGCCGATGCCATGGACGAGAAGTCCTGCGTCGCCACCATGGCCTTCGGCATGGAGGCGATTGCCGGCGGCACCGATCTGCTCGCCATCGGCGAAATGGGCATCGGCAACACCACGATCGCGGCCGCCATCTATACGGCTCTTTATGGGGGATCGGCCGAGCACTGGGTCGGGCGCGGAACCGGAATCGACGACGAGGGGCTGAAGCGCAAGGTCGCGGCGGTCGAGGCAGCCATCGCCCATCATGGCGACAGCCTGAAGGATCCGCTCGAAGTGCTGCGCCGTCTCGGCGGGCGCGAAATCGCCGCCATGGCAGGTGCGATTCTCGCCGCGCGTTTGCAGCGGATCCCGGTCATCCTCGACGGCTACGTGGCGACCTCCGCTGCAGCCATCCTGCACGCCATCCATCCCTCGACCATCGATCACTGCATCGCCGGCCATCTGAGCGCCGAGGGCGCGCACCAGGATGTGCTGACCCGCCTCGGCAAGGTGCCGCTCCTGGCCCTCGGGATGCGGCTCGGCGAGGGATCGGGGGCGGCTTTGGCTGCCGGCCTCGTGAAAGCCGCGGCGGCAGTGCATCGCGACATGGCCACCTTCGGACAGGCGGGAGTTTCCGAGCGTCTGTCGTGAGGTTCCGGCGTCGTCGCTCCCGTTCGAGCGGCATCACCTCCCTGATCGTCGCGCTGGCGCTCGCCGGCGGGGCAGGGCTCGCGCTGAAACCGAACGGGCGCTCGCTCGAGGGCAGGGCCCAGGTGACCGACGGGGATACGATCCGCATCGGCGAGACGCGCATCCGCCTCAAGGGGATCGACGCGCCCGAGATCAGGCAGCATTGCTCCCGCTCCGGTCGTTCCTATGCCTGCGGCGAGACCTCCCGCCGAGCACTGATCGATCTCGTCTCCGGCGAGACGGTGCGCTGTCGCGCCACCGGCCGCGACCGCTACCAGCGGGTTCTCGCCCGCTGCACTGTGAACGGCCGGGACATCGGCGCGCGCATGGTGGAGGACGGCTGGGCCGTCTCCTATGGGCGCGATTATGACCCCGAGGAGACCCGTGCCCACAGCAGGTCGGCCGGTCTTTGGGAGGGCGATTTCGAGCGCCCTCAGGACTGGCGTAGGCGCAATTCGTGAGGGGAGCGACCTCGTGTCGTGACCCTCGCCATCTCCTCTGCCCGGATCGGCATCCCCATTTGACAAAGATGAAGCCCTCGCCGAGTTTCGAAGACCTTGCCGCACAACTGAGAGCCTGCCGGATCTGCCGCGATGCGCCGCGCTTCGGCGCGGCCCTGCCGCACGAGCCGCGCCCGATCATCCAGGGCAGCGCCACGGCGCGTCTTTGCATCGCCAGCCAGGCGCCGGGGACCCGCGCCCATGCCAGCGGCATCCCGTTCGACGACCGTTCGGGCACACGGCTGCGCGACTGGCTCGGCCTCGACCGGGCCACCTTCTACGATCCTTCCAAGGTTGCCATCGTGCCCATGGGCTCCTGCTTTCCCGGTCAGGATGCCAAGGGCGGCGATCTCGGCCCGCGCCGGGAATGCGCCGAGGCCTGGCGCCGGCCGCTCTTTCAGGCGCTCCCCTGTCTCGACCTTGTCCTGCTGATCGGCCAATATGCCCAGGCTTGGCATATGGGTGAGAATTTCAACGATGGGTTGACCGCGACCGTCCGGCGCTGGCGCGAAATCCTGTATAATCCACAGAAGCCCCGCATCCTGCCTCTGCCGCATCCGTCCTGGCGCAATAATGGCTGGCTCAAGAAGAACCCTTGGTTCGAGGCTGAGCTGCTGCCTGTGCTGCAAACCGAAGTTCGTCTGCTGCTCTCTTAGTGAGGGCGACTTAGTTGAATATGCTTTGGCAGGTGCTTAATTGGATGAGTAAAATATAATAGATTTGGAAACAATAACTTGGAACGATTTTCAAAATATTCCATTCTAATAGTGGAGGGTGAATAAATTTATGTCAAATATTAAAAATAACGATGATAATATTTTTGCTGGGCGACACATGCGTGATGCCCAAGCCAAGTGGGATCGCCTGTCCATGTCGGATCTTGCGGAGATCAAAACTAAGGCGCAACTGATCGCGCGTGTGGAAGAGCGATATGTGCTGCCTCATGAAGTGGCAGCCCAAGATGTTGAGATTTGGGGTTTGAATCGGCGCTTCTGATCGATCCAACTCGCTGACTGACCGCAGGGAGCGAATTTCCGTTCATGCATGGCGGTCTGCACGGACATCATGAAGGAATGGCCCCATGAGAGCTCACCATTTTGTTGTTGGAGATCATGTTCTTTATACGGAGCAGCGTTTCCCCCATGTCGTTTGCAAGCAGCCTTACAGGATCATCGGCTGCCTGGACTCGAAACGGCCCGAACCGCAATATCAGATACGATCCGCCACTCGGCCCTACGATTGTGTGGCGGGTGAAGATGAGCTGAGCCGGGATGCCTCGCCGATGAGCGCTTTCCTGACGGCGGATACTTCGGACGTTCTGGATGACACAGGCATGAACGAGCCTGCCAATCTCAACCTTGTGCCTTGGCCGAACCTGCCGCGCAGGGCTCAGCACAAGAACGAGCAGTCTTACCCGTTCAGACACGAGCATCCATGATCAAGCGTGGATTCTTTCTGACGGAGAATGGGCGGACTTCACTCATCCTCGCCGGGCTTGCCGTCATTTTCTGTTTCGGCCTTTTCTTCATGGTCGTTCTCTGATCCTGGAGTGTTCGCCGAGCGGTTCTGCGTCAAGATTCATCCGAAACACGAAAGGATTTCCTGTGTCTGAGTATCTTTATGCGCCTGGACAGCATGTGACGTTCACGGCCAAACGTTTCATTGGCCCTGCCTGGACCGGAGTATTCGTCGTGACCCGGCGTTTGCCCTCAGGTGACGAAGAGCCCCGTTACGAGATCAGAAGTACGGGCGAAATCTATAGCCGGGCAGTTTTCGAGAGCGAGTTGAACCCCCGCTTCCAAGTCTTTCAACCCACCGATCTATGATCTATGATGCGGCATAGCGAACGAAGCGCCGGACCGAGGCGAATGATCGGATCATCAGGCTGGCCAGGCCGGCATCCTTCCTTAGTCTGAACTTGGCATTTAAGGGTTCTCTGCACCGGGATCCGTCCTATGTTCGAGCGTGAGCAGAAGGAGCTTTCCGGCATGAGCCCCACCACTCTACGCTGCATCGTCGACGGATCGGTCGCGACGATCACGCTGGCGCGGCCCGAGAAGATGAACGCGTTCAACGCCGACATGCACGCGGAACTGCGGGACGCGCTGGACCGGTGCGAACGGGACGAGGCGGTGCGCGTCGTGGTCCTGACCGGGGAGGGGCGGGCTTTCTCCTCGGGCCAGGATCTGTCGGTCGATTTGAAACGCGACGAACAGGGCCGTGTCGATCTCGGGCCCGCGCTCACCCGCGATTACAACCCGCTGGTGCTGAGGCTGTCCAACTATGCGAAGCCGACCATCGCCGCCCTGAACGGCCCAGCGGTCGGCGCCTCCATGAATATCGCGCTCGCCTGCGACATCGTCGTGGCGGCCCGCTCCGCCTATCTGCAGGAGGCCTTCGCCAAGATCGGCCTGATTCCGGATGCAGGTGGCACCTGGATCCTGCCGCGCCTCGTCGGACCCAAGCTGGCGCTCGCCTTCATGCTGAGCGCCGAGGCCATTCCCGCCGACGAGGCCCAGAGGATGGGCCTCGTCTACAAGGTGTTCGACGATGCGTCCTTCGCGGTCGATGTGGCTGCTTTCGCCGCAAGGCTCGCCGAGGGACCGGGGCTCGCCTATCGTCTCACCAGGCAGGCGGTGGGAGAGAGCCTGGCGAACGATCTCGAAACCCAGCTCGCTCTCGAAGCCAGGCTCCAGGCCGAGGCTGGATCGAGCCATGATTTCATGGAAGGCGTCGCGGCTTTCCGCGAGAAGCGTGCTCCCCGGTTCGAGGGACGATAAGCATACGCATCAGCTACAGGCCCTCTGCAAACGCGGAATCCGGCTCTCCTTCATATGATCCTCGCCAGGGTCTCACGGGGCGTGACGCCGTACATTCGTTTGTAGGCTGTCCCGAACTCTCCCATATGCGAGAAGCCGCACGCCAGGGCGATCTGCATGACGGAGTTGAGAGACGGATCCGCGACAAGGAGCGCTTTGTGTGCCTTTTGCAGGCGAACCGATCGCAGGAACGTCATTGGAGTCCTGTTGCGGAATCTCTGGAAGCCGTTCTGCAGGCTTCTGGCACTCACGCCGGCCTGCGCCGCAATCTCCGCCAGGGACAAGGGCTCGGCGAAGTGCGCCTCGATGAAGGCCTCTGCTCGCCTCACGTAGTAGGGAGCAGCTGCCGATTGCGGCTGGAGAAGTAAATCTGAGTAATTGTGTCGATGGCCGTAGAGCAAGGTCGTCAGGACCAGCTGCTCAAGGTTGTCCCAGGCCGCCGGCACGTGCCTGATGAGCGAATCCGGGTTGCTGAGTTCAGCCGACGCATATTCGACGATACGAAGCCAACTTCTGCCAGCCGCCGTGTCGAGCGGTAGGTCGATGTCGAGCTCAATGCGCCGATTCAGTTCATGCCCAAGCAGCTTTGCGCAATGTCGCGATAGTCTGCCGCGGTCCACGAGAAGAGCGCGGGCGTCGCAGTCCTCGGAAAACCTAAGGATGCGCTTGGGGCCGGACGAGAAGATGATGCTCTGGGGTCCCGAAACGTTGAACTCGTCATTCCCGTAGAGCAGTTGAGCGCTTCCCTTCTGGGCCATCACGAAAGCGAAGTTGTTGAGGCGCTCATCCGTATCGTTCGGCGGGAGATCGATGAACATCTTGCGCCCAAATCGAACGTCGAAGACGCCCAGATCCTGAAGGCCGTGGAATCGAAATCCGCCGTCAAGTTGTCCACCCCGTGTCATGGGGGCAAGCTTCTGAGAGGCGACGAATTGGCTCAATGCCACTTCGAGCTCATCAAGCTCCCTGGTCCTGAAGGAATGATCGGCAATAAGCTTTCCGGTTTTTGCGGACATGAGTTTAGAGGACTGGGAGTTTCACCTGAAACAATTGTATGTTGAGAATTGGAGAATAAGGCATTTCAGACTTACACGGACAAAATGATGTGTCCATGACCGAAGTTGATATCAGTATCGAGGCGGTGATCCTGTTTGACAATCTTCAAGTGCAGAGCTGTATCGAGATGCAACTATAAATAAAAAGTCCACGATGAGAACGATAAGGAGAAAGATCGATGCGCCCCACCTACTGGATTCTCGGCCTCGCCACATTGAGCATCGTGATCGGGCTCTTCATGTCGCGTGATCCCGAACGGGCCGAGCGGCTCAACCAGATGTACCGGGACGCGGCGTTGACGGGCGAGACGCGTCAGCTGGCGATCATGGGTCTTGCCATCGCCATAGGCGCTTTCGTGGTCTATCTGACTGTGACGCGGCGCTGACGCGCCGCGAATGTTCGGTCATCGCGCTCGACGTTTCAGAAAACGAGGAAGTCCGCGTTGGTCATCTTGAGGTTCTTCGGCAGCGCGGCGAACTGGATCGCCTCCTTGGCGCCATTGCCGTCGGCATCGTAGGACAGCGCGCCGGTCTTCTTGTTGTAGATCACGTGATCGTCGCGGTCGTGCGCCTTGGTGCCGACATAGAACTCGCCCTTCTTGAGCACCCCCTTCTTCGTGATCCTGCTGAATACGCTTTTCGCCAGGTGGATGGTGTCGTCGGCCACGACGAAGTCGCTGATCCGGTCCAGGTTCTGCTTCTTGTTGAGGGCGTTGGTCTTCGACAGCTTGGCATCGAACACGAACACGTCCTTGCCCGCATCTCCCTTGAGCGAGTCCTTGCCCAGGCCGCCATACAGCGTGTCGTCGCCTGCTTCTCCAACGAGCTGATCGTTGCCTGCGAGGCCATAGAGAGTGTCATTGCCGGCATCGCCAGCGAGCGTGTCGGCGCTGGTCGTCCCGATCCGGGTGACGGGAACCGGTGTTGTCGTCTCAGTAACGTCGGCGACGTTGATCGTGAAGGATCCGGAAGTCACGCCACCATAGCCGTCGCGAGCCTCGACCGTGATCGAATACTGGCGCACGGTCTCGAAATCGAGCGCCTTCTTCAGGACAAGGTTGCCGTTCTCGATAGCAAACGTGCCGGTCGGGTCCGTGATCGTATAGGTGAGCGCGTCACCGTCTCCGTCGAGGGCCGAGAACGTGCCAACAATTGAGTTGATGGCTGCGTCTTCTGCAACTGAGGAACGAGAGAGAGACAGATCGAGCGGATTGGCGTTCGGGCCATCCGTGTCGTACTCTACGACGTAGAAGAGGGTGTTGGTGATTGCGATGTCATTCCATTGGCTTGCGACGCCGATGCCGCCACTAGGCGAAGGCCATGCACCCAAGGCAAGTGCGCCACAGTTTTGGCCATTAGGGCTGACTTGAGGATTGGTGAAGTTATCCGGCTCGATCCCTGATGGGCCTGATCCCCAGTTTGAGTAGAGATTCGTGCCACCCCCATTCTTGTAATAGAACGGCGTGCCGTCAGCCCATTTCCATTGCCCTTCAACTGAGATGTCGTTCGCGCCGATCCAGACATATTCGGCACCGCCGCCATCTACGGCCGTGTGATGCTGGTCCAGCGACCAAGACTCCCGCTCGTGCATCACATAATTGAAGATCGCCGTGTTCTCGGCAGCGGATTCGATTTTTGCGAGATGCCCACCGAAGTCTAACGCGGCATTCTTCGCACTTTCCCAGGAGAGTGGCTGTTCCGTGCCGCCGTAAGCGTAACCCCTGACCTCGTAAACATGACCGTTGAAATGGAGATAAGACATAGGATCTCTGAATCTATCTGCGCTTTTATCGTTATAAAGTTTCGCTTATCGAAGGGCAACTGCGACTATTTGGACGCGGTGTTCACGACCCGTTCAACTACCTTGGCCTTTTCTCCTCGTGAGGACCCGCAGGGCGGGTGAAAGGTGCGTAATCCGTGTCTCGTCTGAAACGTGCTATCGTTTTTATTGGCCTTGCTTTGACGGCCCCCCTCGGGCAGGCGACCATTGCCTCCGCTCAGGACCGTCTTGCCCTCGTGGTTGGGCAGGGCGCCTATCAGGGCCGGCCGCTTCCGACCGCCGCCAACGATGCCGGCCTGATCGCCCAGACCCTCACCGGCGCCGGCTTCGAGGTGATCCAGGGGCGCGATCTTGGCGCCGGCGATCTGCGCAGCCTCGTTCGTGACTTTCTCGGCAAGGCGCAGAATCTGGAGCCCGGCTCCACGGTGATGGTCTATCTGGCGGGCCATGGGATTCAGCTTGAAGGCGAGAATTACCTGTTGCCGGTCGATGCCCGCATCGAGCGCGATGTGGACGTCCCGATCGAAGGCTTTCGCCTGTCCGACCTCGTCCGTTCCCTGGAGCGCAGTCCCGCGCAAGCGCGGGTGATCGTCGCCGACATGGCGCGCGATTATCCACTCGGTCCCAGGAGTGAGCCGGTGGCCCAGGGCCTTGCCCTGATGGAGCCGCCTGCCGGATTCCTGATGGCCTTCTCCTCGGCTCCCAACATCGTGGCGTCCGACAGGCAGGGGTCCTACGGAGCCTATGCGGCGGCTCTGGCGGAAATGATCCGCCAGCCCGGTATGCCCCTCGACGAGGTTTTCGCCCGCACGCGCCTTCGGACGCACGAGGCTACGAACGGCCTGCAGATCCCCTGGCATTCGGCCAATCTCGGAAACGGCTCCTTCGTCTTCTTCGAGCAGGCGGAGGCAGCGGCAACGCCCCTGGTGCGCGAGGTGCGCCGGATCGAGGATGTCCCAGCCGAAGAGGCTTATGCCATCGCGGTCGAGCGCGACACGATCCAGGATTATCAGGCTTTTCTCCGCCGCTACCCGGACCATCGCCTGGCCCGCCGCGTGACGGCGCTGCTCGCCGCGCGCCGGGAGGCAATCGTCTGGCGCCGCACGCTCACCAGAAATACCCGCGAGGCCTATTGGACTTATCTGCGGCGCTATCCGAACGGCCCCCACGCGGCGGATTGCCAGCGCCGGCTGGCGCGCCTGTCCGCGCCCCATGCTCCGCCAGCCTCCTTTGAGGAGGTGGTCTACGAGGATCTGCCGCCGCCCTTGCCAGAGGTGGAGCGGGTTGAGATCGTGGAAGTCGTCACCATCATCCGCGACGTGCCTCCCCCGCGCACACCGGTCTATCTCCTGCCGCCGTCCGATGAGGACGAGGAGTTCGTCACGATCATCCGCGAACCTCCTCCGCCGCCCATCATGGCCGGTGTGCTGCCGATTCCGATGGCCATTCCGGTTCCAATGCGCGCCCGCCCGCCGCGCTCCTTCTACCAGCCCATCGCGCCGATCACGCCGCGCGGTCCGGTCGCCATCCCGGTCGCCGCTCCGCCGGTTTTCGGCGGTCTGATGAGTGATGAGCGCGGTTCCCGCCCACGCCGCGGCTTTCGCCCCGAGCAGCCGGTCGTTCCGCGCCAGCCCGGGCTCGCTGCGCCGATTCAACCCATTCCGGTGTCGGTGGACCCGAGGGCGCCACGCGAGGGCAGGGGCGCTCGCCCCGGCGAGACGCCGCAGACGCGTCCTGGCCGTATTCCCGCACGCCCGATCCCGGTTGTAACTATTCCGCAGGAGCGGCCTCGTCCGGGACGGTCCGATATCGGCGAACCTGCGATCCGCCCTGAGGTGCCACGCGTTCTACGCCCCGCCGAGCGTGGTCCCGATCCTCGCCTGGTCCGCCCGCAAGCTCCCGCGCGGGATGCCGCCCGACCGGGGAACCCGCGCTTCGACAGGGAAGACATCCTCCCGCGGCAGGCGCGCCCCGAGAGGCCGCGGATCGAGATGGAACGCGAACGGCCTGGGAGGAGCGAGGCCGGTCATCCAGCGGCTGTCTTCCCGCAGCCGGAGGAGCGCCGTCCTCGCCGGGATGATGGTCTTCGCCCGCCTATGGAGCGCGAGCGGCCTGCCACCTGGGACAGAGTGGATCGCGAGCGTCTTTCGCCGCGTCCCATGCCCCGGATGGAGCGCCCGGAGGCGCCGGTCTTCCAACCCAGGCCAGCTCCGCGCATGGAGGCTCCGCGGGAGGAGCGCGCCTTCCGCGAACCGCAGCGCCCCGCGCTTGACAGGCCGGCGCAGGTCCGTCCCGCTCCGGCACAGTCCGGACGCCAAGGCGGGGGCAACCCCGAGCGATGCCGGCCCGGCCGGCCCTGCACCGAAGAAGGGCGCTGAAACGAGAGCGCCGGAGCCTCTCGGCCCCGGCGCTTCGATTTCGATCCTGGCTTATCAGCCCGTGCTTACTTTTCGAGCCGGGCGATCAGGCTCGACGTATCCCAGCGCCTGCCGCCCATCTTCTGCACGTCGGCATAGAACTGGTCGACCAGTGCCGTGACCGGCACGCTGGCACCGTTCTTGCGGGCCTCGTCCAGCACGATGGACAGGTCCTTGCGCATCCAATCGACCGCGAAGCCGAAATCGAACTTGCCCTGGTTCATGGTCTTGCCCCGATTCTCCATCTGCCAGGACCCTGCGGCGCCTTTGGAGATCACCTCGAGCACGGCCTCGATGTCGAGGCCGGCCTTCTTGCCGAAGTGAATACCCTCGGCCAGGCCCTGCACGACGCCGGCGATGCAGATCTGGTTGATCATTTTGGTGAGCTGGCCGGCGCCGGCTTCACCCATCAGGCGAGAGGCGCGGGCAAAGCTCATGATCGCAGGCTCGGCCTTCGCGTAGGCATCCGCGTTGCCGCCGCACATGACCGTGAGAACGCCGTTTTCAGCACCCGCCTGACCGCCCGATACAGGAGCGTCGATGAACGCGAAGCCCTTGTCCGTGGCGGCGGCATGGAGCTCGCGAGCCACCTCCGCCGAGGCGGTGGTGTGATCGACGAAGATCGCGCCTTGTGCCATGCCGTGGAATGCGCCGTCCCGGCCGAGCGTCACCTGACGCAGATCGTCATCGTTGCCGACGCAGGCGAAGACGATTTCCTGACCCTCGGCCGCCTCACGCGGCGTCTTGGCGGCGCGCCCGCCGTTCTCGGAGACCCACTGCTCGGCCTTGGCCGCCGTGCGGTTATAGACCGTCACCTCATGACCCTTCGCCTTGAGGTGGCGGGCCATGGGGTAGCCCATCACGCCGAGCCCGAGGAATGCAACCTTCGCCATCATCTGCTCCCTGAATGCTTCGCCGGTTCTAGCGCATCGTACGGAAAAGTGGACCTGGTTTTTCCGGATCTTCGGTGAGTTCAACCGGGAATGACACACTCCGCGTCATCACCGGCCTCGTGCCGGTGACCCCGATCCGTTGAACGTCGAGCCTTACATGATCGGGATGGCCGGGGCGAGCCAGGCTATGACAAATGCAGGTCCGACCGAACGTCTCTATTTGATGTCGAAGGAAAAATATTCGGTGCGGATCCGGTCATAGGTTCCGTCCGCCTTCACCTGCGCGATGGCGCGGTTGAACTGCTCGCGCAGGCTCGCGTCCTCCTTTCGCAGGCCGATGCCGTAGGACTCGCGCTTGTAGGGGGGCTCCGCGGGCGCATCGCCGAGGATATGACAGCAGGTTCCCTCGCGACTCTTCAGGAATTTCGAAAGGAGCAGTTCATCGGCGAAGACGGCATCGATGCGGCCCACGAGAAGATCGAGATTGGCTTCTTCCGCCTTCCCGAAGAGGACGATCTCCGAATCCTTGTAGAAGGTCTTGAGATAGGTTTCGTGGTCCGTGCGTTCGATGGTGCCGATCTTCTTGCCTGCCATCGCCGCAGGAGTAACGGCGCCGGGCGCGGTCTCCTTGGACCCGATGAAGACTGCTGGGATGCGGTAGTAAGGATCCGAGAAGGCGATCCGTTTCTGGCGGCGGTCCGTGATTTCCAGAGAAGACATGATCGCATCGTATTCGCGTTTCAGAAGACCCTTGATGATGCCGTCCCATTCATGCTGAACGAGCTCGCAGGTGACGTTCATCGCGTCGCAGAGGCTTTTGAGGAGTTCGACCTCGAAACCCTGCAACTCGTTGCTGGCATCGATGAAATTGAAGGGCGGATAGGCGCCTTCGATGGCGATGCGGATCGTCGGCTTCGGTGCGGGCGCGGCATCCTGCGCAAATGCCGGTGCCGTTCCCAGGCCGATGAGAACGGATGCCAGGAAGGCCAGCCTTCGCGTGAACATGATGACACTCGCACTCATCGCCTTAAGCCTAACCGCCTGTGACGCTCATGTGACGACTCAGCGCCGGACGGGCGTGGCGCCGGTCGATAATGAAATCGTGCCCCTTCGGCTTGCGGGCGATGGCATCGACGATGGCCCGCTCGAGCAGCTCGTCAGAACTGGAGGCGCGCACCGGGCCCCTCAGGTCCGCGGCATCCTCCTGGCCGAGGCACATGAAGAGCTGGCCCGTGCAGGTCAGACGCACCCGGTTGCAGCTCTCGCAGAAATTGTGGGTCATCGGCGTAATGAATCCGAGCCGCCCGCCGGTCTCCTTGACCCGCACGTAGCGGGCCGGTCCTCCGGTGCGGTCGGCAAGATCCTCCAGGGTGTACTGCTCGGACAGACGGGCACGGACGAGGGACAGCGGCAGGAATTGATCGATGCGCTGGCCGTCGATCTCGCCGAGCGGCATGACCTCGATGAGGGTCAGGTCCATGCCGCGGCCATGCGCCCATTCGAGCATGGGCACGATCTCGTCCTCGTTGACGCCTTTCAGCGCCACCGCGTTGATCTTGATCTTGAGGCCCGCGTTCTGCGCGGCGTCCAGCCCCTGCAGCACCTTGGTGAGGTCGCCCCAACGGGTGATGCGGCGGAACTTGTCGGCATCGAGGGTGTCCATCGACACGTTGATGCGCTTGACCCCGCAGGCAGCGAGGTCCTTGGCGTGGCGGGCAAGCTGCGAACCGTTGGTGGTGACGGTGAGCTCGTCCAGCGCGCCGGAATCCAGATGGCGCGACAGGGAGCCGAACAGGGTCATGATGTCCCGCCGCACCAGGGGCTCGCCGCCGGTGATGCGCAGCTTGCGCACCCCTCGGTCGACGAACGCCGTGCAGATGCGGTCGAGCTCTTCGAGGGTGAGCAGGTCGCGTTTGGGCAGGAAGGCCATGTCCTCGGACATGCAGTAGACGCAGCGGAAATCGCAGCGATCCGTCACCGAGACGCGGAGATACGTGATCGCTCGGCCGAACGGGTCCAGGAGGGACCGGTCGGTATCGGCATTCTCGAGATGGGCCGGAAAGGCTCCCATGGTGGGGACGTCCTTGTTCGGGTGAGCGCTTGCCTTCGATGTTATGATCAAGCAGTTAGCGTGAAATCGTGTTCCGGGAAAGGGGTCGAGGCTATGACATCTGAACGCTGGCCGACGGAACTCCGCCTTGCCAAGGACAAGCGCAGCCTTCGCATCGTCTTTGACGACGGTGCGGCCTTCGAGCTGCCGGCCGAGTATCTGCGGGTGACAAGTCCCTCCGCCGAGGTCCAGGGCCACAGCCCCGCCGAGCGCAAGACGGTGCCGGGCAAGCGGGAGGTGCAGATCATCGGCGTGGAGCCGATCGGCAACTACGCCGTCAAGCTCGTCTTCGACGACATGCACGATACCGGGATCTATGGCTGGGACTATCTCTACCGGCTCGGAGCCGAGCAGGGGGAGAAGTGGCAGGCTTATCTCGATGAACTGGCCGCCAAGGGCTTGTCCCGAGATCGGACGCGGTGATGGGGATCGCCTGACGAAAATGGCCGGGCGAGCCCAGCCACGAGATGCGATTTCGGCTCTCTTACCGCAGAACCACGACCTTCGCGCCGACTTTGGCCCGGTTGTAGAGGTCCGTAACGTCCTCGTTGGTCATGCGGATGCAGCCGGAGGAGACGGCCTCGCCGATGGTCTCCGGCTCGTTCGAGCCGTGAATACGGTAGATCGTGCTGCCGATGTAGAGCGCGCGGGCGCCGAGCGGGTTGTCGGGCCCACCCTTCATGTAGCGCGGCAGGTCGGGGCGGCGCTTGAGCATCTCCGCCGGCGGGCGCCAATCCGGCCACTCGCGCTTCATGGTGACGGAATGGGACCCTGACCAAGTGAAGCCCGGGCGCCCGACGCCGACCCCGTACTGGATCGCCTGGCCGTTGCCGAGCACGAACCAGAGGCGACGTTCGCTCGTCGAGACGACGATGGTGCCGGGCGTGTAGCGGCCGTCGAAGGAGACGACCTCGCGCGCGACCGGCGCGGCCTGGGCCCTCAGGGCATCTTCAGGGCTGTAGAGCGGCTGGCGGGTCAGAGGATCGATTGCCGTAAATGCCGCAGCCGGCGTCGCGAGAGCGACGAAGGCGCAGGCGAGCCCGGTCAGGGCAGCGCGGGTGCGTCCCATTTTTGCCTCAGATAAAACATGGTTGGTGGCAGGTTCTGCCATTGCTTAACGCAACAGCCCCGCTTCGGATCCATGGCTTATCAAGGTTCTGCTATAAAATTCTAGCCCAAAACGGTCTCTTTCCCGCCACATCGTGACCAAGCCGTTAAGGCCGTGCTGCCGCAATTCACGAAACAAAATACTTGCCGCGAGGCATGCTTCTTTGGCTTGACGCCGGGGGCTCTGCGCCTTTAGAAGGCGCTGGTCAGGGCGCGTAGCTCAGCGGGAGAGCATTCGCTTCACACGCGAAGGGTCACAGGTTCAATCCCTGTCGCGCCCACCATTCCTTCCTGACAATGAAGCTTCACTTTTTCGTGCGCATGCGCTGTGCACGATCGGTGCCTGTCGCATCAGGCCGCCAGCGGCCTCATGACGGCCTGCACGGCAGCGAAAAGATCGTCGAAGTGATCGATGACGAGATCCGGTCCCAGGTCGCGGACCGGCACATCCGTATAGCCGAATGGGACCGCGACGACCGGAATGCCGGCATTCTGCGCCGTCACGATGTCCGTCCGGGAATCGCCGATCATCACGGCACGGGCCGGGCTCCCGCCGGCGCGCTCGATGGTGAGGGTCAGGTGGCGTGGATCCGGCTTGAAATAGGGAAAGGTGTCGCGCCCGCAATTGGCCGCGAAACGCCGGCCGACGCCGAGTTCGTCGAGCAGCTTGACCGAGTGTTCCTCGACCTTGTTCGTGCAGACCGCCAGGATGAAGCCCGCTCTTTCCAGCCGGTCCAGCGCCGCGGCGACGCCTGGATAAAGCTGCGTCCGGACGCAGATGTTCTCTCCGTAATGGACCATGAACTGACGGAACAGCTCGTCGAGATAAGCGGGCGTCAGCTCCTTGCCGGCGGCCTCGAACCCGCGTTCGATCAGGGCCCTCGCGCCGGCGCCGATCATGTCGCGCGCCTTGGCGACCGGCAGAGGCGCGAGGCCCTCCCGTTCGAGAATCACATTGAGGGTCCCGACGAGGTCGCCGGCCGTATCTGCCAGGGTTCCATCGAGGTCGAAGACGGCGATGGGCGAGACGATGTGCGGGGTATCAATGGCCATGAAGGTCGGCTACCTGCTGCAGGCAAGGGAATCAAGCACTGGGATGATATGGTGCCTATGGTTGATTCGTTCTTACCGGATGGAGTGGTGAATGCGGCCCCTTGGTTCCGCGGCGTTGATATCGGCAGTCCTGGCGCTGGGAGGCTTGTCCAGCCCCGCCCTGGCGGCGTCCTATGATTTCGTCCCTGCGCCTCAGACCGACCTGAACAGGATTTATAGGATCGATCGGATCACCGGCGAGGTCAGCTCCTGCCAGTACGGTCTACAGGAAGGCACGGTCGGGGTCACTCTCTGCTACAGCGCGGGCGAGGGCGCAGGAGCCCAGGCCCCTGGAGAATACGGTCTTGTCGCGTCCCGTCACGAGCGGGAAGGGGGCGTCTTCCGGGTCAATTACCGGACCGGCCAGATGAGCATCTGCTACGTTTTCGACGAGCGTGTGGTCTGCACTCCTCAGACGACCCCGTCTCCCGCCGTCTCGTCGGCCGCGCCGACGGCCGCAACCCCGAGCGGCGGCTCTGCCGGCACGGGGGCTTCGCCGCAGCGTCCCTGACCGGGCCGGAGCGAGACCCCGTTGCCGATCGTGGATGATACTTTCTTTCTTTCAGCCGCTCCGACATGCTAGAGGCGAGCAAAACAGCTTTCGCAGGCCGGAGCGGACGTATTCTTAGAGGATTTCAGTGAGCGACAATCTCAAGCGCGCTGCGGCCGACAGGGCTGCCGAACTCGTCACGGACGGCATGAGGCTGGGCCTGGGCACAGGCTCGACCGCCGCGCATTTCGTGGCGGCCATCGGCGAGCGGGTTCGGGCTGGGCTCAAGGTGGTGGGCGTTCCCACATCCGAGGCCACCCGTGAGCAGGCGCAGCGCGAGGGCATTCCCCTGTCGACCCTCGACGAGACCCCGCAGCTCGACCTGACGGTCGACGGAGCCGACGAGATCGACGACGACCTGCGCCTCATCAAGGGTGGCGGCGGCGCTCTCCTGCGCGAGAAGATCGTCGCCTCCGCAAGCCAGCGGATGATCGTCATCGCCGATGGATCCAAGCACGTCTCGAAGCTCGGCCGCTTTCCTCTCCCCATCGAGGTCGTGCCCTTCGGCCTCACGGCGACTGAGAGCGCCATCGTCAAGCTGCTCGACAGCCTCGGGATGAGCGGCGAGCTGCTTCTCCGGCATGCCCCCGACGGAGCCGCCTACGTCACGGACGGAGGCCATTTCATTCTCGATGCGCATCTCGGGCGCATCGACAAGCCGAACGTGCTTGCCTCGACGCTGAACAACGTCCCCGGCGTCGTGGAGCACGGTCTTTTCCTGGGCCTGGCCACCGGGGCGATCCTCGCAACGGGCGACAGGCTTGTCGAACTCGGTCAGCTCTGACCAGAAACCATGACGATTGGAGCCTCTTCTATGATCCGCAACGCTTCCCGCCTGGCCGCGACTTCGGTCGCGTTGTTCATGCTTGCAAGTCCCGTTTTCGCCCAGCAGACACCGCAACCCAGCGCCAGCCACCTTGCTGCCGCTACGGAAGTCGCCACCAGCTCCGGCCTGACCGGAGCCTTCGATGCCATGACCGATCCGCTGCTCAACCAGCTCCAGCAGATGAACGTGACTCGCCCTGAAATCCGCCAGGATCTGGATCAGGTGGTGACTCTCATCCGTCCTGAGGTCGAGCAGAAGAAGAAGGAGATGATCGACGCCACGGCCAAGACCCTTGCATCGCGCCTGAGCGAGACGGACCTGAAGGAGATCGCGGCCTTCTACAAGTCTCCGGTCGGGCAGAAATGGGTGCAGCTGCAGCCGGGAATTCTCGACGCCATCGTCCGCGATATGACGATCTGGACCCAGAGGACCTCGGAGTTCATCCTGACCCGCGCCCGTGAGGAAATGAGCAAGCGCGGCCATCAGCTGAACTGAGGCCTACCTTTCGTCCCGATTCAAGGAAAGCCCGGTTCGCCGGGCTTTTTCTTTGAGGGGCCTCATCCTTGCCGCAGCCCAGCGCGGCGCTAGCATTGTCTCTGCAGGGCTTTATCCCCGGGTTCAGGCTCGCATGCCGCCACCAGTGGACAAGGCCTTTCCACCGCCCTGCCTTCGGGCGCAGGGCCGCATAGGAGTGGGCCATGGCTGAAGATTGGGCTGCCGACGTCAAGAAATATGCTGCTCATGCCGACGATAAGGCAATTGCAGGCATCGCGCGATATCTCGGCATTGCATTGCGGAATCGCGATTCCGCCCTTGTGTCGTTCTCGGATCCGACGGAACTCGCACGCGTGCGTGACAACTTCCTGAAGAAGAAACTCGGATTGAGCGCGTCAGATGCCGAACTGGACCAAGCCCTTGTCGCAGTCGGGGAGAAGCTCAAAGGCGACCGCACCAAGAACCGTGTGACGGTTTATTATCTGCTCGCCGACCATTTTGGAAAGCTGTCGGCTTTCTCGTCGTAGACTTTGCCGGAGGCAGGTGGGCCCTTCACCTGCCGCGCCATCGCCGGCCGCCTGCCGGTCATTCCAATAGGTTGAAGCGTAGCACGTCTGCGCAACGGGATGGCCGGCACGGGGCCTGCCATCCCATCGGGTATTGGACGAGGTTAGTCCTCGACAGCCTTGAAGCGTCCCATGCCTTTCAGGACGAAGGGCAGGACCAAGGCGATCAGGGCGATGCCGAGGAGCGTGGCCGAAATCGGGCTCTGCAGCAGCGCCATCGGGTCGCCCAGGCTGATCGAGAGCGCCCGGCGCAACTGGCTTTCCGCGATCGGGCCGAGGATCAGGCCGACGACGACCGGGGCAATGGGGAAGTCGAACCGCCGCATCAGGAAGCCGAGCACACCGAACACCGTCAGCATGATGAGTTCGACCGGCGAAGGATTGGCCGCGATGGTGCCCATGGTGGCGAAGACCAGGATGCCCGCATACAGCCAGGGCTGCGGGATCGTGAGCAGCTTCACCCACAGGCCCACCAGCGGCAGGTTCAGCACCAGCAGCATGGTGTTGGCGATGAACAGGCTGGCGATCAGGCCCCACACGAGGTTGGGCTGCTCGGCGAAGAGCAGGGGGCCGGGATTGAGGCCATATTGCTGGAAGCCCGCCAGCATCATGGCGGCCGTCGCAGATGTCGGAAGGCCGAGCGTCAGCAGCGGCACGAGCGTGCCGGCGGCCGAGGCGTTGTTGGCAGCCTCCGGCCCCGCGACACCTTCGATCGCACCCTTGCCGAAATCCTCCGGGTACTTGGTGAGCTTCTTCTCCGTCGCATAGGACAGGAAGGTCGGGATTTCCGCGCCGCCGGCCGGAAGGGCCCCGATCGGGAACCCGAAGAGCGTTCCGCGCAGCCATGGCTTCCAGGAGCGCTTCCAGTCCTCCTTGGTCATCCAGAGGGAGCCGCGAACGGCTTCGAGCTTCTCCTCGTGGATATGCCGCCGCGAGGCAACGTAAAGGGCCTCGCCGACCGCGAAGAGACCGACTGCAAGCGTCGTGACCTCGATATTGTCGTAGAGCTCCGGGATGCCGAAGCTGAGGCGGGACTGGCCGGACAGGATGTCGATGCCCACCAGCCCGAGCAGCAGGCCGATGAAGAGGCTCGTGAGGCCCCGGACGGGGGAATCGCCGAACGTGGCCGAAACGGTCACGAAGGCCACGACCATGAGGGCGAAATAGTCCTCCGGCCCGAAGCTCACGGCGACTTCCACGAGATAAGGGGCGAGCAGCGTGAGGCCCAGGGTGGCGATGGTGCCGGCCACGAAGGAGCCGATGGCGGAGGTTGCCAGCGCCGGGCCGCCGCGGCCGGCTTTGGCCATCAGGTTGCCTTCGAGCGCCGTCGCCATGGAGGCGCTTTCACCCGGCGTGTTGATCAGGATGGCGGTGGTCGAGCCGCCATACATGCCGCCGTAATAGATGCCGGCGAACATGATGATGGAACCGCCCGGATCGAGCTTGAAGGTGATCGGCAGGAGCAGCGCCACCGTGAGCGCCGGGCCGATGCCGGGCAGAACGCCGACGGCGGTGCCCAGAAGAACGCCGATGAGGGCGAACAGCAGGTTCATCGGCTGGATGGCGACGGAAAGGCCGTTTGCGAGGGAGGTAAAGGCTTCCATGGGCAGGGCCTCAGATCAGGTGCTCGAGCGGCCCTGCCGGAAGGGACAGGGTCAGGAGCTTTCCGAAGAGCAGGTAAATGAAGACCGCGATCACTGCGCCGATCAACAGATCGGTCAGGAAAGCCCGGCGACCGAAGGCAGCCGATGTGGTGGCGAACAGGATGGCCGTGCCGATCATGAAGCCTCCGCCGACGGCGATCAGGGCAATGAGGCAGGCAAGCCCGCCGAGAATGAGGATGATCGGCTTCCAGTCGAGGCTGTCACGCGGAGGGAGATCGCCGCGCAAGGCACCGATGCCGTTGCCGATGGCGAGCAGGGTCAGGCCGATCGAGACGACGATGGGCATGACCTTCGGGCCGAGATCGTAGGGCGAGAGGATCTGGAGCTTGGTCATGTCCCACCAGACAAGACCGGCCAGGCCGATGAGAGTGAACGCGATGACGAGGCCTGCCACGTCGATGCGCCGCTTGGGTGATGTGGTCATGGATTGTCCCAAAAAAGAAGCGCCGCGCTCCGAGAACGCGGCGCTTCCAACGGCCTTTATCTTGAAAATTAAGACTTCACCAGCCCCACGGCCGTAAGGACTTCCTTCGTGCGGGCCTGCTCGTCGGTCAGGTTCTTGGCGAAGGCATCGCCGGACATGTAGGAATCCTCCCAGCCCTTGGCCTTCAGGATCTCCTGCCACTCCTTGGATTTGACCATCTTATCCATGGCATCCGTCAGAGCCTTCTTCTGGTCGGCCGAGATCCCGGGAGGTGCGACAACGGCACGCCAGTTGGCGATCTCGAGGTCGACGCCCTGCGCCTTGATGGACGGCAGGTCGGCGGTGGCCTTGTCGGCCGGGGTGGTCAGGCCAAGGAGGCGCAGCTTGCCGGCCTTCACCTGGCTCTCGAATTCGCCGTAGCCGGAGATGCCGGCGGTCACCTTGCCGCCGAGGATGGCCGCAAGAGCCTCGCCGCCGCCGGAGAAGGGGATGTAGTTGATCTTGGTCGGATCGGCGCCTGAAGCCTTGGCGAAGAGAGCGGCCGCGATGTGGTCGACGCCGCCTGCCGAGCCGCCGGCCCAGGTCACCTTGGCCGGATCGGCCTTGATGGCGTCGGCGAGATCCTTGACGGACTTGATCGGCGAGTTCGCCGGAACCACGATGGCCTCGTATTCCGAGGTCAGGCGGGCGATCGGCGTCGTCTGATCGAGGGTGACCGGCGACTTGTTGGTGAGGAGCGCGCCCACCATCACGTAGCCCATGACCATGAGCTGGTTGCCGTCGCCCTTCGAGTTGTTCACGAGCTGGGCGATGCCGATGGAGCCGCCGGCGCCCGGCACGTTGGCGACCTGCACGCTCTTGGCGATGCCGGCCTGGGTCAGGGCCTGCTGCATGGAGCGGGCCGTCTGGTCCCAGCCGCCGCCGGGTGCTGCCGGAGCCATGATCTTGAGCTCCATCTGAGCTGCAGCCGATGTCACGAATCCCGCCACGGCCGCCGCAGCGAGGGCGCTGCGCCAAAGACCTTTACGAAGTTGGCTCATTAGTTTCCTCCAATTGACGCCGAGACTTGGTCGGCTTGTCCGCCGCAGACCCTAATGAGGGAACAGGAGAGCGGCAAGCGGCTTGCTCCTTTATCGTTGTTGAACCTTAGCGTAAGAGCTTCTCGATCCAGGTGAGCAGCCATGCACCCGGAGCAGGGCCGGCGGGCGACGTTGCCGAAAACAACCCTTATATGAATGAATCCAAGTTGCAGTAGTGAGCGGAGACCGCACCATGTCCTCATTCGACGTTGACCTGTTCGTGATCGGAGGGGGATCCGGCGGCGTGCGCGCGGCGCGGATCGCCGCGGGCTACGGGGCGAAGGTCATGCTGGCGGAGGAGTACCGGGTCGGCGGGACCTGCGTCATCCGCGGCTGCGTGCCGAAGAAGCTGATGGTCTATGCGAGCCGCTTCGCCGACGATTTCCACGATGCGGAGGGCTTCGGCTGGAGCGTCGGCGAGACACGCTTCGACTGGGCGACCCTGATCCGCAACAAGGACAAAGAGATCGACCGGCTCGAGGGCATCTATCGCGCCAATCTGGAGAAGGCCGGTGTCGAGGTCGTGGACAGCCGCGCGGTGATCGAGGACGCGCATACGGTCCATCTGCTCAAGACCGGTGCCCGCCTCCGCGCCCGCATCATCCTGGTGGCCGTCGGAGCCCACCCGACCCTGGAGCCGGTTATCCCCGGTGGGGAACTCGGCATCACGTCCAACGAGGTCTTCCATCTGGAAACACTGCCGAAGCGCATCCTGGTGGTCGGCGGCGGCTATATCGCGGTCGAGTTCGCCGGGGTCTTCGCCGGTCTCGGCAGCGAGGTCACGCTCCTGCACCGGGGCGACAAGCTCCTGCGCGGCTTCGATGAGGACGTGCGCGATGCGCTCGGGGAAGCTTATGTTCAGCGCGGGATCAAGCTCGCGCTGAGCAGGACCCTCACCAGCCTCGAGAAGACGCCGGATGGCATTGCCGCGACCCTGTCCGACGGCTCGACCCTCGCGGTCGACCAGGTTCTCGTCGCCACTGGCCGGCGTCCGAACACGAAGGGGCTCGGGCTGGAGAAGGCGGGCATCACCGTCGACGAGGTCGGGGCCATTCCCGTCGACGGCTATTCCCAGACCCTCGTTCCCTCGATCTATGCGGTCGGCGACGTGACCAACCGGGCGAACCTCACCCCCATCGCCATCCGCGAGGGCCACGCCTTCGCCGACACGGTCTTCGGGGGCAAGCCCACCATCGTCGATCACGACCTCATCCCCACGGCCGTCTTTTCGACCCCGGAAATCGGCGTGATCGGCTGCGGCGAGGACGCGGCCCGGGCCATCTATGGCGATGTGGACGTCTACAAGACAGCCTTCAGGCCGATGAAGGCCACGCTCTCGGGCGGCAAGGACCGGGTCTTCATGAAGCTCATCGTCGACAAGGCGACCGACAAGGTCGTGGGCGTCCATATCATGGGGCATGACGCAGGCGAGATGATCCAGCTCGCCGGCATCGCCGTCACCATGGGCGCCACCAAGGCCGATTTCGACCGCACCGTGGCAGTTCACCCAACGGCAGCAGAGGAACTGGTCACCATGCGCACGCCCGTGGTGGTGAAGAAGCCGGTGGCGGTGGGATAGACAAGCCGAAGTGGCATTTGGGGGCCTTGCGTGAGCCTAATTCATAACGAGCAGACCAAATTGACCGCGACAGCGCTCAACAACGTCGCTGTCGCGTTCGTCATCGCCGGTTTCGTGGGGCCGATGGTTGCCGTCGGCTACGGATCGGAGGCCATGCCGAGGGATGCGATCGCGATCCTGGTCAGCATCATTTGGCTTTTCGTCGGGTTCATCCTACATTCGATAGCGAAACTGATCTTGAGAGACCTGAAGCCATGACCCTCCTGGAGGCCTATGTTTACTTCGGCATCCCGGTCATCGCCGTGACGATGGGATTGGGCGCTCTCTGGATGTCGCGGCGCGAGAGCCGGCAGCGTCACGCCCGCTGAGGGGCGTCTTTTTCCACATTTCGGCAGGTTTTCAGGCCGGATGGGGCGCCTGCGGCATGCGGACCCTCGTGCGAGGTGGCTCGCTAACGCACTCGCCTTTTTGAATATGTCGTGTATAGGTGCCCATTCGTGCCGCTTGTTGCGGTGAACGATAGAGATTTCGAGAAAGGACACGGGGGTTAGTGTCATGACCGAGCGGTGGACGCCCGATAGCTGGAGAAACAAGCCGATCCAGCAGGTTCCGGCCTATCCGGACCTTGAGGCGCTTGAGAGCGTCGAGCAGCAGCTCGCCGGCTTTCCCCCGCTCGTGTTTGCGGGCGAGGCCCGCAAGCTGAAGCGGACCCTCGGCAAGGTCGCCAAGGGCGAGGCCTTCCTGCTCCAGGGCGGCGATTGCGCCGAGAGCTTCGCCGAGCATTCGGCCGACAACATCCGCGACTTCTTCCGCCTCTTCCTCCAGATGGCCGTGGTGCTGACCTATGCGGGCGGCTCGCCCGTGGTGAAGGTCGGCCGGGCTGCCGGCCAGTTCGCCAAGCCGCGCTCGGCTCCGACGGAAACCATCGACGGCATCGAGCTGCCGAGCTACCGGGGCGACATCATCAGCGACATCGCCTTCACACCTGAAGCCCGCACGCCGGATCCGCGCCGCCAGCTCATGGCCTACCGCCAGTCGGCCGCGACGCTCAACCTGATCCGCGCCTTCGCGACCGGCGGCTATGCCAATCTCGAGAACGCCCATCGCTGGATGCTCGGCTTCGTAAAGGATTCCCCGCAATCCTCCCGCTACAGCGAGCTCGCGGAGCGCATCACCGAGAGCCTGAACTTCATGCGGGCCATCGGCATCGATCCCGAGACCCATCCCGAGATGCGCTCGACGGATTTCTACACCAGCCACGAGGCCCTGCTGCTCGGCTATGAGGAGGCCATGACCCGCGTCGATTCCACGACCGGCGACTGGTACGCCACCTCCGGCCACATGCTCTGGATCGGCGACCGCACCCGCCAGCTCGACCACGCTCATGTGGAATACATGCGCGGCATCCGGAACCCGATCGGCCTCAAATGCGGTCCGTCACTCTCGGCCGATGGGCTGCTCAAGCTCATTGACATGCTCAACCCCGAGGACGAGGCCGGTCGTCTCACGTTGATCTGCCGCTTCGGCGTCGACAAGGTGGGCGACCATCTGCCGAGCCTGATCCGTGCGGTGCAGCGGGAAGGGCGCACGGTCGTGTGGTCCTGCGACCCGATGCACGGCAACACCATCAAGGCGGCCTCGGGCTACAAGACCCGGCCGTTCGAGCGGGTCATGGGTGAGGTGCAGGACTTCTTCTCCATCCATCAGGCGGAAGGGACGCATGCGGGCGGCATCCACCTGGAGATGACCGGCAAGAACGTGACGGAATGCACGGGCGGCGCCCGCGCGCTCACCGATGCGGACCTGCGCGACCGCTACCACACCTATTGCGATCCACGCCTCAATGCCGAGCAGGCGCTGGAAATCGCCTTCCTGACCTCGGAGCTCATCAAGCGGGAGCGCCAGTCAAGGGAACAACCGGCCGCCCTCGCGGCGGAATGAGCGACTGGACGGATTGAACAAGTAAAAGGGGCGCTTTCGGCGCCCCTTCTGCTTTACTCATACGCAACTCTACTCGTATTGGGCCCTAGTGGAGCCAACCAAAGAAGAAGAGAAGAAGAATGATCGGCAGGGGAATGCCGATGAGCCAGAGCAGGCCGCCTTTCAACATGTCAGTCTCCCAGTGTTTCGTGTGTAAATAACGAACTGGACTGTAAGCGGTTCCGAAAATCTGAACTTGTAAGGAATTGCGCTAGGATGGCTATCTATGGTGTATATGTAACGTTATAAATTTAAAATAAACTTCTCTGGAATGCAACGTGAGTAATGCTGTCGCCGCCAGATATCGGCCATACCTGCCCCTCCTGGTGCCGATCCTTGTTAGCTTGATCGGCTCAGGCTTAGTTATGCTGATGGCTCTGGAAGCCTATCGGGAGCAACAATGTGGACTCGCGCTCCCTTGGGGCGATGCAGCTTCAAAACGCATTCTGCAGGACTATTTCCCAGGTGCCTGGAGCGAGGCGCAGAGGCTTGCTCAAATCTCATCGGAATGTGTTTCGCGCCTTCATGCAGATGTTGTCAGCAGTTACTTGTGTGTTTTTGGAATTTCGCTTGCGTTCGGAATCTTCTCACTTCCGTTCACAATCTTCATTGAGATGAAAGCGTCCACCGCCGGCGAAAGCGAATACAAGAGAGTGGCATATTCTATTGCTGCACTTCTGCTTTTCTTGTTATTTTTATTTTACCAGTTCCTCTATAGCTCTACAATAATCAGCTTCGGCCCGAGTCCCGGCCGTAGGCGATTGGCAAAGTATGCAATCGGATTCGATGGCGAGTATGCAAACATTTTCGGCTATTGGTTATCCATTCAGGCCATCCCTGTCTTAGGTGCCCTGACATTATGGATTGGATGTTTAGCCATAGTGCACGTATGGCGCGCCACCGTTCGAGGTGCAAAAGTCCAAAAATAGGACCCATATAGAAACTGAGGGCGACTGCATCTTATTGCTGCGCAACGGGCGGCGCGCTAAATCCGCAGGTATCATGACTCAGAACACGCTCAAGATCGCCCTCGCTCAGCTCAATCCCATCGTCGGCGATGTGGCCGGCAACGAAGAGAAGGCGCGGGCAGCGCGTTCGGAAGCGGCCCGGTTCGGGGCCGATATCGTGATGTTCGCCGAGCAGTTCCTCGCAGGCTATCCCGCCGAGGACCTCGTGCTGAAGCCGGCCTTTCAGGATTCCTGCCGCGCCGCCCTCGAACGGCTCGCCCGCGAGACGGCGGATGGCGGGCCCGGCATGCTCATCGGCCTGCCGTGGCGGGAGGAGGGCGAGCTCTACAATGCCTACGCGCTTCTCGACGGCGGCTCGATCTCGGTGCGCTTCAAGGTCGATCTGCCCAATTACGGCGTCTTCGACGAGAAGCGCAATTTCGCCGCCGGGCCTCTGCCCGGGCCGGTGAACTTCCGCGGCATCCGTTTGGGGATTCCGATCTGCGAGGACATCTGGACCGGCGACGTGGTGGAATGCCTTGCCGAGACCGGCGCCGAGATGCTCCTCGTGCCGAACGGCTCGCCCTATTGGCGCGGCAAGACCGAGGAGCGCTTCAACATCGCGGCCGCCCGCGTGACCGAGAGCGGGCTTCCCCTGGTCTACCTCAACCAGGTCGGCGGGCAGGACGAGCTGGTCTTCGACGGCGCGTCCTTCGTGCTCAACGCGGATTGCTCGCTCGCCTGCCAGCTGCCCGCCAACGAGGAAATCGTAGCGCTCACCACCTGGGTGAAGGGTGAGGAGGGCTGGGCCTGCCGCGAGGCGCCTGTCGTGACGGTGGAGGAGGGTGAGGAGGCCGATTACGCCGCCTGCGTCCTGGGGCTTCGCGATTACGTGGAGAAGAACCGCTTCCCGGGCGTGGTGCTGGGCCTGTCCGGGGGCATCGATTCCGCCATCTGCGCCGCCATGGCGGTGGATGCGCTTGGGCCTGAGCGGGTGCATTGCGTGATGCTGCCCTACCGCTACACCTCGGGCGAGTCCCTGAAGGACGCGGAAGCCTGCGCGCAGATGCTCGGCGTCCGCTACGACAATCTGCCGATTGCCGCCCCGGTCGAAGGGTTCGAGACCGCCCTGGAGCCGATCTTCGCCGGCCGGGAACGCGACATCACGGAGGAAAATCTCCAGAGCCGCGCCCGGGGCACCATCCTCATGGCGATCTCGAACAAGTTCGGCGCCATGGTGGTGACGACCGGTAACAAGTCGGAAATGTCGGTGGGCTATGCCACGATCTATGGCGACATGAATGGCGGCTTCAATCCGATCAAGGATCTCTACAAGATGGAGGTCTATCGCCTCGCGGCTCTGCGCAACCGCTGGAAGCCCAAGGGGGCACTCGGACCGGACGGGATCGTCGTCCCCGAGAACATCCTGACCAAGGCACCTACGGCCGAACTGCGCGAGGGCCAGAAAGACCAGGATTCCCTGCCGCCCTACGAGGATCTCGACGCGATCCTGCGGGGTCTCGTGGAGGACGAGCTGCGCGTCTCCGACATCGTGGCGAAGGGCTACGATCTCGAGACCGTCAAGAAGGTGGAGCGGCTGCTCTATGTCGCCGAATACAAGCGCCGGCAGGCGGCGCCCGGCGTGAAGGTGACACGCAGGAATTTCGGCCGCGACCGCCGCTATCCTATCGTCAACCGCTATCGCGACCAGGGATTGGAGGCGCACCGGAAGGACGAGGGTCTCGAGCGCGCCATCGGCAAGCCGCGCATGGGATCGATGGACGTCTAGGACTCACTCTACGTCATCACCGGGCTTGTCCCGGTGATCCCGCTCCGAAAAGCGCGGCGCTTCACCGTATCCGGATGGCCGGCACGAGGCCGGTGATGACGTCGGAGGGGCGCGATCCCTCGGAGCTCCGACCGGGAATGACAGTGAAAATTCCGTCACCCCTTGCGTCGCCCGTATCCCTTCGCCATAGCATCTCCCATGTCCAAGCCCATCGTTCGCTTCGCCCCGTCCCCGACCGGGCACATCCATATCGGCAACACCCGCGTCGCCCTGCTCAACGCGCTCTATGCGCGGCGCGAAGGCGGCACCTTCATCCTGCGCTTCGACGATACGGACGTGGCGCGGTCGAAGCAGGAATACGCGGATTCAATTCAAACCGATCTGAACTGGCTCGGCATCCCGCCCGACGTGATCGTCCGCCAGTCGGACCGGTTCGAACTGTATGACGCGGCCGCCGAGCGGCTGAAGGCGGTCGGACGGCTCTATCCCTGCTACGAGACGCAGGAAGAGCTGGAATTCCGCCGCAAGCGCCAGCTCGCCCGTGGCCTGCCGCCGATCTATGACCGGGCCGCCCTCAAGCTTAACGACGAGGATCGCGCCAAGCTCGAACAGGAGGGGCGAAGGCCCCATTGGCGCTTCCGCCTCGAGCCGACGAACGTCGCCTGGGACGATCTCGTGCGCGGCCCCTGCCACGTGGATTGCAGCTCGCTCTCCGATCCGGTGCTGGTGCGCGAGGACGGGACCTATCTCTACACGCTGCCCTCCGTGGTGGACGACATCGAGCTGAAGATCACCCATGTGATCCGCGGCGAGGATCACGTCACCAACACGGCGGTGCAGATCCAGATCTTCGAGGCTCTCGGGGCGGCCGCTCCCACCTTCGCCCATCACAGCCTGCTGATCACGGCGAGCGGCGAGGGCCTGTCGAAGCGCCTCGGTCATCTCTCGATCAAGGGCCTTCGCGATGCCGGCCTCGAGCCACAGGCGGTGGCCTCGCTCGCCGTTCTCGTCGGCTCGGCGGAGGCCGTGCGGCCGGTGGCCGATCTCAACGAACTCGCCCGCCTGATCGACTTCTCCCATATCTCCCGCGCGCCCGCGAAATTCGACGAGAGCGAGCTGGAGAATCTGAATGCCCGCCTGATCCATGAGATGCCCTATGAGACGGCCCGCGAGCGGCTGGCCGGGCTCGATGCGGATGCGGGCGAAGCTTTCTGGCTCGCCGTGCGCGGCAACCTGACGAAGGTTCGCGATGCCGCCGAATGGGCCAAGGTGGTGCGTGGTCCGGTGACGCCCGTCATCGACGACAGGGCCTTCATCGAAGCGGCCATGGGCGTTCTGCCGGCGGCCCCTTGGGACGCGACGACCTGGAAGGCCTGGACCGAGGCCGTGAAGGCGAAAACCGGGGTGAAGGGCAAGGCCTTGTTCATGCCCCTGCGCCTCGCGCTCACCGGGCTCGATCACGGGCCGGAACTGGGGGCGCTGCTGCCGCTGATCGGGCCGGAGCGGGCTAAGGCGCGGCTGTCGGGGCAAGCGGCTTAACGGGCTTCCCGTCATGGCCGGGCTTATCCCGGCCATCCACCTCTCCGGCCAACCTTCCGACCGCATCCTGAGTGACTGGCTTCTATAACTCTGCCCTCATCCTGAGGAGCAGCGCAGCTGCGTCTCGAAGGATCGTCCAGTGCTCTCTGGAGATGCCCCTCGTGCCCGGACATGGTCCGGGACCTCGAGACGGATTGCTGACGCAATCCCCTCAGGATGAGGGCTCAGGACAAGGAGATAAGCGCTCCGTTTCCATCCTCTGCCACGTCATGGCCGGGCTTGTGCCGGCCATCCCGCTTCTGTGAAGCACCGCGCTTCGATCCATCGGGATCACCGGCACGAGGCCGGTGATGACGGCGATGAGCTGGTGAGGGCAACGTTATGTTCTGTCTTTGTTCTTGACAGCCGGTGTAAGCTCGGCTATATCGTTGGGTACTCCCGCCCACCGAGGGGCGCGCTCGCGAGGCGTCAGCCAGTGTGGGGCGGGAGGCGGTCCCGCCGCAGGTCTCGCACACCTGTGATCGTGGGAGGTCGACCTTGGGTGTCGTCCCAGCTGGTCC
>NZ_JBFRGW010000044.1:0-35211 GCF_052115545.1 Microvirga sp. 2MCAF35 | reverse complement strand
CGCCACCCAAGGCTGTCTTGATCACGCGGTCCCGCAGATCCTGACTGTAAGCGCGTGCCATGCCTGCCTCCATGTCTGGAAGCCAGCACGACACATCACGCCTCACAGCGGAATCCCCTCCGACTCGGAATAGCCGAAAAAGGCTCTAGGGGTTTGAGGGATTCCTATGACCCACAGATGGGACCCAAGTTTTGAAATCATGACGCTGCACGGCAGGGCCTAACAACAACGCGAGAGCTTTAGCCCTTTTTTGAAACAGGGGTGGGTGGGGTCAGGCAAGGCCAAAGGTCTGCGGAGGGACCCGAAAGGGACCCAAGCTCCTCGCTAGAACCATGAGAACTCCTGACCCACAGGACCTCTCTCCTCTCTCAAGCCTCGTGAGTATCCATCGCCTATAGCGGGATGGGTGCGGGTATCCCCTTCCCTTTCGACATTAGGCGCGGTGTCCCCGCTCAAGGACAAGCTGCACTTGCTTGGCCGACCATTCCCCACCACGAGAGGTCTTGACGTTCCTCTCATTCAACTCAGAGGCAATCGCCCTGAGGGTAGTGGCACCCCCGGCTTTGATCTTCTCAATGATGGGGAGAATGTTGGCTGCGAACTGGTCAGCCTTTGCGGTCCTCACTTCAAGGCTCTTGGCCTGTGCCTTCTCAATCTCAGGGCTACCAAGCTTCTTCCCCTGGCGCTTGAGAGCCTGAAGGGCCTCAGAGGTCCTCTTGGCAATCATATCCCTCTCATGCTCGGCCACAGCGGCAAGGATATGGATGGTGAGCTTGTTGGCATGGGGATTGTCGCAAGCCACAAACTCAACACCGCTTTTCATTAGGTTCGCAATGAACGCGAGGTCACGAGAGAGCCGGTCCATCTTAGCAATGACGAGTGTGGCCTTTCGCTTCTTGCAGAGGGCAATGGCAGCCTGAAGCTGCTTACGCTCATCGTTCTTGCCGCTCTCCTGCTCCTCAAACTCACCGATGACGGAGTGATTGCCTCCGTTGAGCCACGAGATGACGGCGGCCTTCTGTGCCTCAATGCCCAAGTCCTGAGAGCGGGTAGAGGTCCGATAGTAAGCAACAAAGTTTCCGTCAGCCATCTATCTCTCCCCCTCATGCCTAGCTTGTGAAGTTAATATACGGACGTTTACAAATTTCACAAGGGGATTATGAGGACCTTAGGCAAGATTATTTGAGCAGCAATGTTTCACGAATGGAGCGGCTTGGGCGGTGAGGAAGGTAGCTCACGAGCCTAAGCAAGTGCTGGGGAAGGAGAACATCACCCAACAATAGACGTAACTAAATCGGACCTAAAGATACTTTGATACACAACCGAAACAATAATAAGAAAAGGATAGAGTGAATGACAACCAAGAATAATAACGACGCAAGGCTCCCTCAGGGATTTGTGCTTGATGAGCTACCGGAGGGGGCTGTTCTTCTGAATGATGACGACAACCCGACCCAACTACCTCAGGGCTTTAAGCTTGATGAGTTACCCAAGGGAGCCGTGTTGCTTGACGATGAGGACCCTATGGACCGCTTAGGGCCATGGCAAAAGGCCGGTAAGGCTCTCCAATATGGAACGGCTAATGCTGCTGTAGGTCTAGGACGCACCGCTCATTGGATCGGTGAGGCCACAGGAGCCGACAGCATCGAATCTATTGGAGACACGGTGACGGACCTTGGGAGGTCTATTGCCCCTGAGAACTATCGTCCCGCCTCTGCTGACTTTTTTGCTCCCAAGGACAAGGACAGGGGTGTTGGCGGTTTCGGATGGAGCGCATTACCTCGCACGATCCTTGAGGGTTCTCCTGGCCTCGCTGCTGATCTTGCTGCGGGTGCGCTGACAGGGGGAACCGGCTTCGTCGTGTCGAACGCGGCTCGTAATTTCGGCCCTGCTATGGATGCTCGTTTGGAGCACCAAGGACAAGGACACGAGGCTTCTCTGGCAGATTACGGCATTGCTGGCACATCGGCTCTTGCTCAAGCGGCTCTTGGACGCCTTGGCCTCAATCCGGCGCTCTCAGGAGTAACCAAGGGAGCGGGGGCGCAAGTCCTAACTCAGATTCCAGGCCAGATCGCCAAGGCCACAGGAGCAGAAGCAGCCGCAGGAGCGGCAGGGTCCGTGATAGACCAAGCGGCCATCACCGCAGGGACAGAGAGGGGATTGGATATCAGCCCTCATGAGGTCCTGGGTTCGGCTGCGCTCTCAGGAGGAACCGGAGGCGCTGTTAGGACAATGCGCGGCGTTGGTGACGCTACTAACGCCTATCGCTTTCGTGCCGTTGATCCTGACAGCGGAGCGAGGCTTGCAAGCCGTCTTGAGTCTGCTGAGATTGATCCAAAGACCCCAAAGGACGCCTTCGACACGGTAGAGGCCGCACAGCAGGTCATTAAGCGCGATGCCGCATTGGCAAAGGCACGAGCGTTGAGCGATGACGGCTCAAACCGTGACGTGCGGGGTTTGGTCGATGCTGCTGAGGCAACCTTGGACCAGGGCCACAGGGTGTCGAGTGAACGCCTTCAGCAGTTACGGGAAAGGCTTGGAGATTCTGAGGAGGGCCAAAGGCTCGTTGATGCCCTAGAGGACCACAGCAACCTCAATCTCCTGAAATCTAAAGGCCGTTACGAGGATGGTTATTTTGCTGGCGGTGTTTCCTCCAAGCCTCTCGTTGAGGACACAATCAATCCGGCCTCCTGGCTCAAGGATCGCACTAAGCGAACGCTTGGTGGTGCAACTGCGGCTCTTACACTCGCTGAAGCTCCAATAGCTCTAAAGGTTGGCCTAGCTCCTGCTGCTCTCGGAAAGGTCCTAGCGGCTCAAGGTGCAGCGTACGGCACGGCACGTGCTGTGGATGCGCTGACAGGCTCTCGCAACCCAACGCGACAATTCATTGAGCGATTTCGTCGTGACGATGTAGACGCAGCGAACGAAGTAGAAGCCCTTCGGCAATCTGCTTCTAATGCTCGTCAATCGTCTGAAGCTCTTGAGCGTCTTTCGCCTGTCGTGAACGATGCTCCGTCACAGCGAGTATCGGAGGCACCAGACGCAAGCGAGGTCATCAGGGAAGCCGTTAATACGGCCCTAGAGACTCGTCAGGCTCATGCGGCTACTCAGGGACCACAAGGGCCTAGAAAGGGCGCTGGTGACTCTCCTAGGGGCGCTAATGAGTCTCCTAGGGCTTCCAATGAGTCCAACACGAGCGACACTATCAAAATCAACACTCGTGGATACTCTATTGAGAGGCCGAAGGCCGGGATCGTCAACGTTGGGCGCTACGTTGCGAAGGCTCGTGCGCACATGGATTCCAGAGCCGATCTTGGGGATGCTCTTGAGAACGTTGTCGGTGACAGGCACAGCAACACCGTGAAGGCGCTTATCAACCGTTTGAACAAACAGGCGCGTTCGTATCGGGAGGCGACCGAGTTTGCTGAGGAAGCAATCAACGAACTTCCCTTTGAGAAGCGTTCGGCTGCTTGGGATGCATGGTCGGCTCACGAGCCTGTAATCCGGTCTACGTATCGACAGTAAGGTTGAAAGAGGGGCCATTGAGAAATCATTGGCTCCTCATCGGCCTATAGCTCTCCTGTGCGTCTGTATAGCCTCTAGGATCGCGTAGGAAGGCCGTAGAGGCTGATACACAGCTTGGCTGGTATGCACCTAGCCGGAAAGCTTCCAAGGCGCTCTACGGGCCTCTTTTGAAACATGATAGCATTTTTATTGACTTTATGGAGGTAGAGCCGCTCTGCATCTTTGTGACACTTATGGAGAGATGCCGCTCCTGTAAAAATGTAGCCCTTAAGGAGATCGCTTCTCCATCCTTTTCTGAACAGCCTGTGCAAATTTGGCACGCTTATGGAGAGGGACCGCTCTGCCAAAAATGGAACCCTTATGGAGAGACGTTTTCTCGACTAACTGTAATGAGATTGCAGATTTGGATACTTTAAGGGGACAGCCTTGGGTTCTCATGAACTCTGAGTAGCGACTAGGACCATTACCGCCATAGAAAAACAAACACGTTCAAGAACTGCGCCACAGGGGGAGGTCACAGGGATGAATGTGCTTGAGGGGGTAAGGGGGGGGAGTCTTATGTTCTTAAGAGTCTTAAGCTCGATAAATGCTCTTGTTATGTTTGATAATGGTCTAATGGTGAATGAGCTTAAGAAGTTCATTAGTCTCATAAGATCAAACCTTCGAGCGTTACTACCGGACAACCTTCTCCGTGACCAATCAATGCCTTCCCTGCTGAGGCGTATCCCTAGCTGGCCCCAGGTCGAGCCGTGCGCTCCTTCGTGGCTCCCTGTGTAGGCCAGCGATGATGGGGGCGCTTCAGCAGGCGAGGTATAGGCTTTAGATCACCGATACCTTTTCCTACGAACATCTTAAGGTTCAAACTCGGCGGCTTCCTGTTGTTAACGCGATGGGAGGCCGTCGTTCTTTTTCAATTGTGGCAGATGATTAAACAGAGCCATGAACCAAAGCGATTATGATAAATAAAAGAGGGTAACGATAAACATGAAAAGCAGAACCAAACCTAAGGTCTACCGTAAGCGGGGTCAGGGACTAACTGAGCATGGCTTCAAGCTGACCGCGACCGATACCGCGAACCTTAGGGAAATCAAAAGCGCCTATGAGGACCACTTCCCCTTTGCCGTTTCTACCTCAATTGTTGTGAGCGTGGCTCTACAGGCTCTCATTGAGGAAGTTCGTTCCGGCAAGATTAGGTCTACGCCTGACCTCTACATATCAGTGCCGAACATTGGCCGGTTGTCGTGATGGGGACACGCCGTAACGACGCATTGAAGCTCACGGATAACCCGCTCCTCCTCCTTGAACCCATTAGCCGCTCTGAAGCTCAGGCAAAGGGGCTTCGGTTCTTCCTGACTGCCAAGGAGTGCCATCGAGGCCATGTGGCTCCCAGGAATATCGAGAACGGAGCCTGTGTCCTTTGCGAAGCTGAAAACTTTACCGGCCTTAAGGTTAGACCCCATGAGGCTAGAGCCTCTAAGAGTCCTTAAGGCATTGTCTAGCAAAGCAATAAGCGGCAATCACAGGAGTATTGGGACAGAAGGCCGGGCTTTTACAGCAGCAGCCCAAGCTTCATAGCCAAAGACTCAATATCTATAACAAAAATAAAACCAATAATAAGAGCAATAATATGAACACTAATACTAATTTTATAGCTCGCTCTACTATCGTTTGTGAGGATGCCTCCACTCAAGAACTCCCAAGAACCCGCGAGGACGCAATAGCTCAAGGCTTCCGCGTCTACCAATCCGGTAAACCGTGTCCTCATGGTCATTTTGATGGCCGATACGCTTCGAATAGTAACTGTGTTGGATGCAACAGGATGCGGGTGCGCCGATGGGAGCTTGAGAACCCCACGAAGCGTAAGGAGATGAGACGCAAGCAGATGAGGAACTACAGGCTCAAGAACGCCGATGCGTCCGTAGCTTGGTCGGCTTGGAATAGTGCGAGAAGCAGGGGCGCACGAGTGCCTGAGGGTGCTGTGATTGCCGATGTGGTTCGGTCCACCATCCCGCTTTATTGCGAGGCCAGAGAGCTATCGAAGGCCACTGGCATCAGACACGAGGTCGATCACATCCTCCCCATTCAACGTGGTGGCCTTCATTCTCCCGAAAATCTTCAGGTCGTGCGCCGGTCCTTCAACGCAGCCAAGCGACGGCTAACCAACGATGAGGTCCTAGAGGCCGTGATTGATGGAGAGTGGCAGTATGATGTTGGGCCTGAGGTTCTGAGGATCACCAAGGTTCGCCTTGAGGAGCTTATAGAGGACCACGAGGAGCCTGACTCTCTAGGCGTCCTCACGGCTCAAGGCTTCCTCCACCGCATCGAAACAGGCACAGCCTATCAGCCATCGCTAGAGACGATTCAGGCGGTGTTTGAACGGCTCCAAGGCAGTCTCACGGTCCACTGATTCAGATGGACTCTCTGAGCCACAGGGAGCGCCATACACGGCGATGCTTGCCGTTTGAGTCTAGGGTAGCCGAGGAGGCTCCGAAGGCCGTCTGAGGGCATCTTTCGAGGCTTCAGGAGCCTCTTGTGATCGTCCCCCTGTTTCTGTGTCTAACGGAGACGGAATAGCTGAAACGGCTGCCGCGAGCGTAGCGATGTCGAAGTGCCGATAGGTGGATGCATCGGATTTTCCGGCATGTCCCTGTATCGCGTCAGCTTCGGACTCTTGAACCCGCGCTCGTGCCGCTGCGCTCTTCCACCAATGGCGAAGGGCATGTGCGGGAGCCTTCCTAGGATCGTTGAAGCCTTGCTCACGAATCCACGTTGATAGCCGGTTCGTGACACCCTTTGATGCATGGCGGTTGCTGTCGCCCTCCCGCTTACGTGCCTGTCCCGCATAGAAGAGAGGGCCGTTCCCTTTGGCTTTTGCGAAGTCCAGAAAGCCCTCGGCAATGAGGGCCGGATGCAACGGGACAGTCCTCTCAGACCCTTCATTCTTAAGGGACCCGCCGTCAGGAGCGGGCTTGATGTCTAGGACGTGGAAGCCCTCAACCTCACGCACTTGACTGCCCCACGCCTGTGCAAGCTCTCCAATTCGCGCACCTGTCAGTGCTGCCAACCATGGAAGCCATCGCCGTGCAGAATTTGTCTCTGCTCTGGCTAGGGTAAGCAAGCGGACAACCTCCTCATTTGAATAAGGAAGCTTCTTCTGTCCTGCTTGGCGCTTGCTCGAAACCTTCACTTTCGCGAATGGGTTGGACGAAACAAGCCGGTTGCTCATTCCGAAGGTAAACAGGCGGCGAGCGGCTGCTAAATAGCTGTCATTAACTGTTTTGGGCGTGAGGCCCTTCGCGATAGCCGCATCCTTCCATGCGATTGCATCCTGCTCTGTGATGAGGGCTGCGTTCTCGTGGCCTAGATGGGCTTTAAGGTCCTTCATGACCGAGCGCCACGTCGTGATTGTAGACCCGGCTGGCCTCGTCTCCTTCATCCATCGATCGAATAGGTCAGTCAGGGTCGTTGCTGATTGCTGACCAGTGACCGGAATGGATGGGAACCGTTTCTCGTTGTCATCAGGGCTGTAATCGCCGTCCGCTGCTCTCTTGAGACGGAATGCTGCCAGATGGGAAGCTTGTGCCGTCGCCTTGAGTAGAGCCGTGCGTGTCGCAGCATCAACGTGGAGGGCATGTTTGGTCAGGACCCACGATAGAACCTGTCCGAATCGCTGCTCTAGCGCGGTGGTATCGTCAGAGCGAGGTAGGGCATTGATCCCTGCTGTTAGGTCCTCGCCAAACTGCAACCGAGCCGCCTCCGTCTCATTTGGAAGGGAATCGGTACTAGCCGCTGGAGCAGAGAGGATTCGACCTTCCATCGCGGCGCGGGTGAACGCTTTCCACGCTGACCATTCTGCCACCGAGCCGGGGTTTTCCTCGAACCTCTCAACCCAAAGCCGATAGGCTTCACCGGAGTAAGCGATGACCTCCTTTTGGCTCAAAGGCTTCGGGCCTTGCCGAATGGCGTCGTATTGCTTCTCAAGGTGAGCGAGAACCAAGCCAGTCCGGGCTGCTGCAACATCATTGTCAGGCGTCTTGAGGGAGAACTTCACCCTCTGGCCGAGCGTCGTGTGAACCGTGGTTCCCTTTGCGCCTTTGAGCGGAGGCAACTCAATAACGACAAGCTGTCCTCGGGCACGCTCAATGATGTCTTGGGGAACTCGCCGCTCGAATTGATGATGTTTGGAGTCAGATCGACGGGCCATTGCGGGCATACGAAACTTCATGGGTGTCCACCGGTTTTGTCCACCGGTCACGGACCAAATAACCCTGAAATCTCAATGGTTCAACCACTTAAGGGTTGGATGGTGCCCAGGAGAGGACTCGAACCTCCACGGTGTTACCCGCTGCTACCTGAAAGCAGTGCGTCTACCAATTCCGCCACCTGGGCATGCCTCGTCGGCGAGGCTTCGTTTACGGTGCTTCTCGGGCTTCGTCAATCGCTGAAAATGCGACCGATGCGCTTTCTTGGCCTGCACCTCTTCACAGGGGAGCGGCGTTTGACTAGAGACAATGTCAAAATTCACACCCAAGCTCCATGCAAGCCCTTTTGCCGGGCAGGAGAGTTTCATGATCGGTGCCCTTCGCACGCCTGAGCAGCAAACCGTCACCGTTTTCGGCGGATCGGGCTTTCTCGGCCGTTACGTGGTGAGCCGTCTGGCCGAGCGCGGCTATCGCGTTCTCGTGCCGACCCGCCAGCCGAACCTCGCGAACTTCCTGCCCCTGGGCAAGGTCGGGCAGATCAACCCGATCCACGCCAACCTGCGCAACGAGGCTTCGGTCGCCCACGCGGTGGCCCGGGCGGACCATGTGGTCAATCTCGTGGGCATCCTCCAGGAAACCGGGCGCCAGCACTTCGACACCCTCCAGGCCAAGGCTCCGGCGATGATCGCGCGGCTCGCCAGGAAGGCCGTGTCCTTCACCCATGTCTCGGCCATCGGGGCGGATGCGGGTTCCGAATCGGCCTATGCGCGCTCCAAGGCCGAGGGCGAGGCCGCCCTGCTCCAGGAGCGGCCGGATGCCGTGATCCTGCGCCCCTCGCTCATGTTCGGGCCGGGCGACAGTTCCTTCAACCGCTTCGGAACGCTCGCGCGCATGCTCCCGGTGGTGCCGCTGCCGGGCGCCGAGACCCGGTTCCAGCCGGTCTATGCGGGCGATGTGGCCGAAGCGGTCGTGCGCGCCGTGGACGGCGCGGTGCCGGGCGGCCGGGTCTATGAGCTCGGTGGACCCGAGATCCGCACCATGCGCCAGATGATGGAATTCGTCCTCGAGGTCACCGAGCGCAGGCGCCCCATCGTGCCCCTGCCCGGCAACCTGGCCCGGACCATGGGCGGCGTCCTGGGAACGCTCGACTGGCTGACCCTGGGCCTGATCCCGGACGAGCTCGTCACCACCCGCGACCAGGCGATCCTGCTGGAGACGGACAACGTGGTCTCGGAGGGCGCCATCCGCGAAGGCCGGACGCTCCAGGGCCTCGGCCTCACGCCCACCACCATCGAGGCGATCGTCCCGAGCTACCTCCTGCGCTTCCGCAAGACCGGCCAGTTCGACCTCAAGCGCAACGCACCTCCGGGCAATACGCCGGACCTGCTCGCGCCCCGTTCCGGGGGAGCCGGATCGGACTTCCATCCGGAGCGGGCTGTCGGACCCGCCGTAGGCCAATCGGCGAGCCGCTGAACGGCTTGAGGGGTTGCCCCTCAAACCTTTTCGATCGAAACCGCATCATCCCGGCGTAGCGACAACCGCTTCGTCGGATTTTGCGTGAGCTTCTTGTGCAGGTGAACCATCAGGGCTGCGCCGAAGATCGGCGTGATCAGGTTCACCACCGGCACGAGCACCAGGGCCGCCACCACCGCGCCCGCGGCCAGCACCGTTCCCCGATACTCGGTGCGCAGGCGCACCACGTCCTCGGGACGCCAGAAGCGGACCGCCGCCAGCTCGAAATATTCCCGGCCCAGCAGATAGGCGTTCGCGATGAAGAACACGCCGATATTGATCCCGGGGATGAAGAACAGGAGCAGGGCCACGAGGTTCACCAGCAGCGACAGGCCGGCGAAGCGAAGTCCGTAGATGAGGGACTGGCCGAAGGGCAGAGCCCGGCCGGGCGGATCGGCCGGGTAGTTCTCCCGCTCCACCACCTCGGCCACGTCGTCGAGGAAATAGCCCGCCACGATGGCCGAGATGGCCGGCAGCAGATAGACCAGGACGACGAAAAGACCGAAGCCGGCGAGGAAGAACGCGAAGCTGTCGATGATCGGATAAGTGGCGCTCAGGTGGTGATCGGTCAGGAAGATGTCGAACAGCTTGGTCAGGCCGAGCCAGACCAGGACGAGCAGCGCGATCGTCAATCCAATCGATTTCCAGAGGATACGCCGCAGGGCCGGCGAGAAGACCTCGCGGGCCGCCGCGAAAATCGATTGGATCAGCATCTGTCGTTCAGGTCCTTGCATAGCATCCCTTGATGCGGGAAGCGGACCTTACTTATGAACGATCCCGCCGCAAAGCGAGGGGTGGAGAAAGCCGTGCCGATGGACAATGAAGCGTCGACGAGCCCGAGCGTGAATCCCGATGTGGCGGTGGTCGGCGCGGGAAGCGCCGGAATCGCCGCCGCGCGGTGCCTTCTGGAGGCGGGCCTGACGGTTACGGTGCTGGAAGCGCGGGACCGGATCGGCGGACGCACGGTCACGCGCCGCTTCAAGGGCCATCCGGTCGATCTCGGCGCGCACTGGCTTCATGCCGGTCCGATCAATCCCCTCGTGAAGCTCGGGCGCCTGCGCGGCGAGCCTCTGCGCCGGGCGCCCGTGAACGGGCACTTCTTCGTCCGCGGCAGGCCGGGCACCCGGACTGAGCGGGCGGCCCTCGACCGGGCCTTCGACATGGCCGACCGGGCCATGACCCAGGCGGCCAAGGCACGGGAGGATCAGCCCGCCGCCAGAGTGCTTCCGCCGATGGGGCCGCAGGGGCGGCGGGTGGCGGCCATCCACGGCCTCGTCTCGGGCCGTCCGCTCGACGAGGTCAGCCTGCACGATTTTCCGAGCATGGAGTACTCGGATAACCTGTTCATCGCTGGCGGGCTCGGCGCCTATGTGGGCCGTCTCGCCCACGAGCTTCCGGTACGGCTCGGCACGGCCGTTCATGGCATCGACTGGTCCGGGCAAGGCGTGAGAATCGAGACTTCGGCGGGGACGCTCCAGGCGAAGGCCGTCATCGTCACCGCGCCCATGGCAGTGCTGCAGCACGATGCGATCCGCTTTGCACCCACCCTGCCCAACCATGTCGTGGAAGCCGTGAACGGCTTCACGCAAGGCGTCTACGAGCACGTGATCCTGCATTGGCCGGATTCGCCGTTTCAGGGTGCGGACCGGCTGGCGAGTCTCACCGGAACGCACCGGCAGCCGCCGGGCCTGCTGACCCGCATCGACGGCACGCCGTTCCATTTCTTCGAACTCGACCAGCCTGCCGCTTCCTCCTTCGACCGGCGGGACGTCCACGCGCCTTACCGTTATGCCCGCGCGGTCCTGACGGAGCAGTTCGGCCACGGGGCGATCCGCAACCTCTCCGCCGTGCACGGCACCGCCTGGCGGCACGACCCCTGGTCGCGCGCCTCCTGGGCCGTGGTGCCGCCGGGCCTTTACGCCATCCGGGACATTCTGAAGGCGCCGGTCGGGAAGCGGATCTGGTTCGCCGGCGAGGCGCTCTCGCGGGCCCAATGGGGCACGGCCGGAGGAGCCTGGGAAGAGGGCGAGAGGGCCGCCGGCGAGATCGTCGCCCAGTTGCGCTGAAGGCGCTCAGGATCAAGACGGGCCGTTGACCAGCCGGGTGCGCACCCAGACCACGGCCTCGTCGAGAGTGGCAAGAACGGGCGGCGTCGTGCTGATCAGGCCGCTGCAGGGACCGAAACCGGCTTCCAGGAACCAGCCTCCGGCGCATCCATGGCCGCCGGCGGTTTCCTCCGGCGTCACCCAGGTGAAGACGGCCACCAGCTGCCCGTCCGCGAGAACGAGCTGTCCTTCATGCCTGCCGCCATCCGCCAGAACCGGCATTTCTTGGAGAGTGATGTCGCTCATCGTCTGTCCGGAGATCAGGGCTGCAGCATCGGGTGTGAATTCGAACGCACGTCCGATGCTTTAAGATTTTGGCTTTCGCATCTGTTCGCGCAAAGCCGGTTCCCGTTGCGTTCGATGCTCTAGCTGTCTTCGTTCTGAAGGCTGAGATAGGTCGAGGTGAATTCCCCCACCTTCTTCAGCCGTTCCCAATCGAGAATGGTCAACGCGTCACCCTGGAAACGGATCAATCCTTCCTTGCGCAGTTCCTGCAGCACGCGGTTCACATGAACGGTCGACAGGCCAAGCGTGTCGCCGAGTTCCGCCTGCGTGATGGGAAGCTGGATCGTGTCGCCCTCGACCCGCCCGATCGCCTTCAGGCGAAGGTAAAGCTCGCAGATCAGATGCGCCATGTGGGCCGTCGCGGACAGGCGGCCCATGGCCGTGAGCCACTCCCGGTGGACGGCGCCGTCGATCAGCGTGTTGAGCCAGAGCAGGCGGGTGAGATGAGGATATTCGTCCGTGATCTTCTCGAGCGTCGCGTGCGGAACGAGAGCGATGCGGCAATTGGTAAGCGCCAGCACGCCATGATCCATCGTCTTCAGCAGAAAGCTGTGCAGGTCGATGAAGTCGCCGGCGACATGGATCGCCGAGATCTGCCGCCGGCCATTCGAGACGATCTTGTAGCGGGCCGCGAAGCCTTCCAGGAGCAGCGAACTATCCGTCGGGCTGTCGCCCTCCCGTATGACGTCCTCGTCGGCCTCGACGACGCGAATCCGGGCGATGGCATTTTCGAGAACCGCCTTCTCGTCGTCGGAGAGCCGGTCGTATTTCTCGAGCTTCAGGATCAGGGAATTGGTCATCAAGGCCGTGGGGTAAGTACGTTCCTGTTCTGGCCAAACTCCTTTCTCAGCCGCACTTACATATGTTTATGCCCAAGATGGATTTTGGTCGCAGCGGATTGCGACTCACATCTTCGCGTTTGCCGGGGATGAGCCCGGCCTCAACGGCCGGTCGATTCCGGAGCGTTACTGCGGAGAGCCCGTATCACCTTCCTGGGAGCCTGTTCGCCATAAGGCTTGGCGATGAAGACGCTTCCTGCGGATGGCTCCTTCAGAGCATGCTGGGGAGAACGCGGTCCGGCGGCTTGTGGCCGTCGACGAAGGCCCGGATGTTGACGATGACCTTCTCGCCCATGGCCACGCGGCCCTCATGGGTGGCCGAGCCCATATGCGGCAGCAGCACCACCTTGCCCTGCTTGGCGAGGCGCACGAGGCGCGGATTGACCGCCGGCTCCTCCTCGAACACGTCGAGGCCGGCGCCCGCGATGGCGCCGGCTTCGATGAGCTTGGTGAGGGCTCCCTCGTCGATGATCTCGCCGCGGGCGGTGTTCACCAGGATCGCGTCGGGCTTCATGAGCTTGAGGCGCCGCGCCGAGAGCAGGTGATAAGTGGCCGGGGTGTGCGGGCAGTTCACGGACAGGATGTCCATGCGGGCCAGCATCTGGTCGAGAGATTCCCAGTAGGTCGCCTCGAGTTCCGCCTCGATCTTCGGCGGCACGTGGCGGCGGTTGTGGTAGTGGATCGACAGGCCGAAGGCCTTGGCGCGCCGGGCGAGCGCCTGGCCGATGCGGCCCATGCCGACGATGCCGAGGCGCTTTCCCGTGATGCGCCGGCCCAGCATCCAGGTCGGCGCCCAGCCAGCCCAGGTCCCGTCAGGGATTACCCGGGCGCCTTCGGGAATGCGGCGGGCGACCGCCAGGATCAGCGCCATGGTCATGTCGGCCGTATCCTCGGTCAGCACGCCGGGCGTGTTGGTGACGGTGATCCCCCGGGCCACCGCCGCCGGGACGTCGATGTTGTCGACGCCGTTGCCGAAATTGGCGATGAGCTTCAGGTTGGGGCCGGCCTGCTCCAGCACGGGCGCGCCGATCTCGTCCGTGATGGTCGGCACGAGCACGTCCGCCGTCTTCACGGCCTCGGCCAGCTCCTCGGGCGAGAGCGGCTTGTCCTCGAGGTTGAGGCGCGTGTCGAACAATTCGCGCAGGCGCGTTTCGATCACGTCGGGCAGGCGGCGGGTGACAACGACGACAGGTCTCTTTTTCATCGACTTCAAGCGTCCCCGGCACTGAAACCCAGCGAAGTTGAGAGAGTTTCACGCTCTCTTAACCCTGCTTCGGCGATCAAAGGTGACGACGCGCCGCGTGGCGGTCTCCGTCAAGCTTCTCTACCAGAGCCTCAACCCAAGACAAAGTCACTATCGGGGGAACCATGCGCAAGATCGCCCTTGCCCTTGCTCTTGTCAGCCTGAGCGCCGCAACGGCCGTCGCCCAGCAGCCCCCGGGCGGCCGTCTCGGCACGGGCCTGCCGGTGCCGCGCTATGTGAGCCTCAAGACCGACCGGGTGAACCTGCGCGAGGGCCCATCCAAGGACCACAGGACCGCCTGGGTGTTCCAGCGGGCCGGCCTGCCGGTGGAGATCATCGCCGAGTACGAGACTTGGCGGCGCATCCGCGATTCGGAAGGCACGGAAGGCTGGGTGCTCCATTCCCTGCTGTCGGGCCGGCGTACCGCGCTCGTGATGCCCTGGGCCAAGGGCAACCAGCCGCCGATCAGCCTGTTCGACAAGACCGACGAGAAGGGCGGCGTGGCGGCCCACCTGCAGCCAGGCGTGATCACCAACATCAAGGGTTGCGACGGCAAATGGTGCCGGGTGGTGATCGTGCTGGACGGCGCCCGGGATGTGGACGGCTATATCCAGCAGGAGAAGCTCTGGGGCGTCTATCCCAACGAGACTGTGGAATAGGTCTTTTCCATTTTATCAAGCTTTTGGCCGCTAGAAGGAAACATCGTTTCCTTTCTATCTGAGAGCCTGCCTTCATGAGCATCAACCTGAGCTTCAAGCTGCTGCCGATCCTTGCCCTGGTCCTCGGCATCGCGTCCCTTGTCGCCCCGCGCTTCCTGAACGTCTTCGTGGCGATCTTCCTGATCGTCTATGCGCTGGTCGGATTCGGCTTCATCCGCTGAAATTCTCAGCCGTTGTCCGGAGCCGCGCATCAGAGCCCGGACCGCCGCTAAGGTTTAGGCGATCCACTGCATCACCCGTCGTCCGAAGACATTGAAGGCGAGGCCGAGGACGATCACGGCCCCGCCGACGGCCTCGATCGGATGCATGGCTTCGCCGAGGACGAGGGCCGAGCCGAGGATCCCCGCGACGGGAACGAACAGGGCGAACGGCGTCACCGTGGCGGCCGGATGGCGGGACAGGAGATAGGCCCAGATTCCGAAGGCAAAGATCGTCGTCGGATAGGCTAGATAGGCCACCGCCGCCAGGGTGCCGCCGTCGATATGCCTGAGCGCATCGAACACCTGCGCTGGGCCGTCGAGCCAGAGCGACAGGCCGAACAGCGGCAGGGGCGCGATGAGGCTCGACCAGACGACGAAGCCCAACATGTCGACCCGCCCGGCCCGCTTCGAGACGATGTTCGCCACACCCCAGGCGGCAGCGGCCAGCACCGTCATGAGGAAGGGAACGGCGCCTCCGCCGGTCATGCGCGGCCAAGCGATGAGCACGAGGCCGAGGCTGGCTATGACGCCGCCGATCACCTGATGCGGTCCTGGTCGCTCGCCCATGACCAGGGCTGCAAAGAGGATCGTGAAGAAGACCTGCGCCTGCATGACCACGGAGGCGAGGCTCGCCGGCATGCCGATGGCGAGGGCGGCGAACAGCAGCCCGAACTGGGCGACCCCGAGAAAGAAGCCATAGGCGACGACGTTGCGCCAATCGGTCTTGGGCCTGGACACGAAGAACACGGCCGGCAAGGCTGCAAAGAGAAAACGCAGCGCCGCCAGCAAGAGGGGCGGCATGGTGCCGACGCCGAGCTTGATGACGACGAAGCTCAGGCCCCAGATAGCCGTGACGAGAAGGGCGGCGAGGCTATGGCTGAGCGGCATCTGCTACGGACCGGAAGCCGCTTTGCTGGAAACGAGGGCAGCGGAAACTCAAGCGCCTTTGCGGCGCAGGCGCACGATGACCTCGACACCGGCCACTTCCATGCCGGCGGGCGGTTCGGGCAAGTCGGCCACGCTCACGGCGGCAGTCTCGGGCATGTCGACGAGTTCGCCCTCCTCCTCCAGGAAGAAGTGGTGATGCTCGGTCGGGTTGGTGTCGAAATAGGCCTTGGCCCCATCCACCGACAGCTGGCGCAGGAGGCCGGCTTCCGTGAACTGGTGCAGGGTGTTGTAGACCGTCGCCAGAGAGACCGGGACGCGGGCGCGGGACGCCTCGTCGAAGAGCAATTCAGCGGTGATGTGTCGGTCGCCCTTGCCGAACAGGAGCCATCCCAGGGACACGCGCTGCCGGGTCGGGCGCAGGCCCACGCGGCGCAGCTTGTCCCGCAATTCGGACACGGGACAACCCTTCCGATGCGGAGCGGTGGTGGACTCGATATAGGCGGACAATGGATCGGTCATCGGCGGAACTGAATGAACGGATAGGCGCTTCTACCATCACAATCATAGGAAAGCGAGAGGTTTACCGCAAGGCTGCCCGGGGCTGCGGCACCGGTTCCCCAAATGGCGAAGAATCCCGGCTCAGGTCCCTTTGATGGATCGCCAAGCCTGTGCTACCAGAGCCCGCATCCAGGTCTCGGGACCGTCTCGAGGCCGCTTGTTGAAGACGCGATGAAAGGATCGGCATCCGGCATGGCCCGCCAGTCCAGCTTTACTTATGAAGAGCTCCTTGCCTGCGGGCGCGGAGAATTGTTCGGTCCCGGCAATGCGCAATTGCCGCTCCCGCCCATGCTGATGTTCGACCGCATCACCTCCATCGGCGAGGATGGCGGAGCCTATGGCAAGGGCCATGTGGTGGCGGAACTCGACGTGCGGCCGGATCTCTGGTTCTTCCCCTGCCATTTCCAGGGCGATCCGGTGATGCCGGGCTGCCTGGGGTTGGACGCCCTCTGGCAGATGACGGGGTTCTTCCTCGGCTGGGGCGGCTCGCCCGGACGCGGCCGGGCGCTCGGCGTCGGCGAGGTGAAGTTCTCCGACCAGGTGCTGCCCACGGTCAAGAAAGTGGTCTACGGCGTCGACCTCAAGCGCGTCTTCCGCTCGAAGCTGGTGCTCGGCATCGCCGACGGCTGGCTGGAGGCCGACGGACGCCGGATCTACGAGGCCAAGGACATGCGCGTCGGCCTGTTCCAGGCGGATGCGGCCGCGGGCGGCTAGGCTTTATGGCGCTGACCAAAGGTCAGTGCCTGTCCCATCCTATTGACAAAGCGTGATCTTTTTTAAAGAACCGGCCCTGCCGCTCGGCGGTGGGGCCTTCAGCGGTCGGGATCACGCTTTCATCCCATTCGCATGGCTCACTGTTGAGAATGGGCAGGGTCAACCTTACCTGTTGAAATGGTAAGGCTGACAGTGAAGATCCTTTGAAGAGGTAGGCTATGAGGCGCGTCGTCGTCACCGGAATGGGCATCGTGTCGTCCATCGGCAACAACACGCAGGAGGTGCTTGCCTCTCTGCGCGAAGCGAAGTCCGGGATCAGCAAGGCCGAAGATTACACGAAATACGGCTTCCGCTGCCAGGTTCACGGCGCTCCCAGCCTGAACCCGGAGGAGATCGTCGACCGTCGCGCCATGCGCTTCCATGCCCGGGGCACCGCCTGGAACCATGTGGCCATGGACCAGGCGATCCGGGATTCCGGCCTCGAGGAGAATGAAATCTCCAACGAGCGCACCGGCATCATCATGGGCTCGGGCGGTCCTTCCACCCGAATCATCATGGAGGCGGCCGATATCACGCGTGAGAAGGGCCCCAAGCGCATCGGACCGTTTGCCGTGCCGAAGGCAATGTCCTCCACCGCCTCCGCGACGCTCGCCACCTGGTTCAAGATCAAGGGCGTGAACTATTCGATCTCGTCCGCCTGCGCGACCTCGAACCATTGCGTCGGCAACGCCTACGAGATGATCCAGTACGGCAAGCAGGACGTGATGTTCGCCGGCGGCTGCGAGGATCTGGACTGGACCATGTCCAACCTGTTCGACGCCATGGGTGCCATGTCCACCAAGTACAATGACACCCCGTCCCGGGCCTCCCGCGCCTATGACGCCAACCGCGACGGCTTCGTCATCGCCGGCGGCGCAGGCGTGCTGGTGCTGGAGGAGCTGGAGCACGCCAAGGCCCGCGGCGCCCGCATCTACGGCGAAATCGTCGGCTACGGCATGACCTCGGACGGCTACGACATGGTGGCGCCCTCGGGCGAAGGCGCGATCCGCTGCATGCGCATGGCCCTCAAGGACGTCCATAACCCGATCGACTACATCAACCCGCACGCCACCTCGACCCCCGTGGGCGACCAGAAGGAGATCGAGGCGATCCGCACGGTCTTCGGCGCGGGCGACAAGTGCCCGCCGATCTCTGCGACGAAATCGCTCACCGGCCACTCGCTCGGCGCCACCGGCGTGCAGGAAGCGATCTACTCGCTCCTGATGATGAACAACCGCTTCATCTGCGAGAGCGCCCACATCGACGAGCTCGACCCGGAATTCGCCGACATGAACATCGTCCGCAAGCGGATCGACGATGCCAAGGTCGATACGGTCCTGTCGAATTCCTTCGGCTTCGGCGGCACCAATGCCACACTCGTCTTCAGCCGTTACAACGGATAAGACACTGTCATAAACCTGAGACGGCTCCATGCGATGCCCCGGATATTTCTGGGGGGACCTCGCATGGATACGCTTAATCACACCATTCTTCCGGCTCGCGATGCACACTTTCATAACAATTGGCGTCGCACGATGGAGCCGATGCACAGGGGGACCCAAGTGACCGGTCTGATGCAAGGAAAGCGCGGCCTCATCATGGGCGTCGCCAACGACCACTCCATCGCCTGGGGCATCGCCAAGACCCTGGCCCAGCACGGGGCGGAGCTCGCCTTCACCTATCAGGGCGAGGCCCTGGGCAAGCGCGTCGCTCCCCTGGCGCAATCGCTCGGCTCCGGACTCGTCCTTCCCTGCGACGTAGAGGACATCGCGTCCGTCGATGCAGTGTTCGAGACCCTCGACAGGGCCTGGGACGGGCTCGACTTCGTGGTCCACGCCATCGGCTTTTCCGACAAGTCGCAGCTCAAGGGCTCCTATGTGGACGTCACCACCCGCGAGAACTTTTCCCGCACCATGGTGATCTCCTGCTTCTCCTTCACGGAGATCGCTCAGCGCGCCGCCAAGCGCATGAGGAACGGCGGCTCTCTTCTGACCCTCACCTATGGCGGCTCGACCCGGGTGATGCCGAACTACAACGTGATGGGCGTGGCCAAGGCGGCGCTGGAAGCCTCCATGCGCTACATCGCGTCCGACCTGGGGCCTCAGGGCATTCGCTGCAACGCCATCTCGGCGGGTCCCGTGCGCACGCTCGCCGGTGCCGGCATCTCGGATGCCCGCCTCATGTTCACCTACCAGAAGGCCCATGCCCCCTTGCGCCGCACGGTGACCATCGAGGATATCGGCGGCTCGGCCCTCTACCTGCTCTCCGACCTCTCCAATGGTGTGACAGGCGAGATCCACTATGTGGATTCGGGCTACAACATCATCTCGATGCCGCGCCCCGAGATCCTGAAGGCCCAGGACGCCGCCGGCGTGACAGGCGAAGAAGGCTAAAAGGCCCTCTTCCACAAGCTTGCGACGATGATAACGATCACTTTTGGCGCCCTGCCGCCCTGCGTTTGTCCGGGCGGCATTTTTCCGACTGTCCCGCCTGGATGTGCGTCGGGGGTGTGATCCTCGTCCCGACCTGATACCGGAGCACTTACGCTCCGCGCCCTCACTTAACCTTATCAATAAAGAATCGATAAAAAGCAGCCTTGCCGCGTTCTCTGAAAGGCCGCGTTAGTCCATTCCTCCTAATGGACAGACATTGCAATATAGGCCAAGAATTTATTCGATAATCGCGTCTTTTCGGTTTGCGGTATGCGTTGGAATGAGGAAGTTGAATTTACTTCGCTCCATGAGTTGACTCGTGAAGATTTGCTCATGCCGCAGAGGAATGAACAGACAATCTATGAAAATCTGTATCATTACGCCTTCGCCCTGAGCCGGCAGATCCCCTGGCTGGCCGATGCGGACGGAACGGTGGTCCAGGTCGGGCCCGGCTGGTCCGAATGGATCGGCCAGCCACCCGACGCCCTGGTCGGGAACGGATGGGTGAAGCTGGTTCATCCGGACGACCTGTCCCGCCTGATCAAGGCGAGGCGCGAAAGCCTCGCGGCGGGCACGCCCTACCAGTGCGAATACCGGATCAGGATGGCGGACGGCAGCTACCGGTGGTGCCGGTCGAGTTCGGCCGCCCGGCGCGACGAGACCGGAGCCATCGCGTTCTGGTACGGGACCACGGAGGACATCCACGACCGGAAGGAAGCGGAGCTTGCTCTGCAGGGCCATGCCCGCGTGCTGGAGATGGTCGCCGCCGGCCAGCCGGTCGATGAGATTCTGACGGCGCTCTGCCTCCTGGCGGAATCACAGCTGCCCGGAGCGAAGTGCTCGATCCTGCTGTACGATGCGGAGGCCGGACTGCTCCGGCACGGTGCCGCACCCAGCCTTCCGGCTTCCTATAACGCGGCCATCGACGGTCTGAGCGTCGGGCCGGACAAAGGCTCATGTGGAACCGCCGCTTACGCGCGCACCAGCGTCATCGTCACCGACATCGCGTCCGATCCCCTGTGGGCCAACTGGCGCGACCTTGCCCTGTCCCATGGATCCCGGGCCTGCTGGTCCAAGCCGATCTTGTCACGGTCCGGCGACGTGCTCGGAACCTTCGGGTTCTATTATGGCGAACCGCGCGCCCCGACATGCAACGAGATGGAGCGCATGGAGGCCGTGCTGCATCTGGCGGCGCTGGCTCTCGAGCGGCAGCGCAGCGACGCGGCCCTACGCGAGAGTGAGGCGCATCATCGCCATTCCGTGGAGCTCAACCCCCAGATCTCGTGGACGGCGGATCCGCAGGGCAACCTCCTCGATATTTCCTCGCGCTGGCATGACCGGACCGGCATGCGCGTGGAAGATGCCCTAGGGGCCGGCTGGAGGCAGGCGCTGCACCCCGACGACCTGGCCGTCATCATCCGACAATGGGGCCGCGCCGTTGCAACCGGGCGGGGCCTCGACATGGATTACCGTCTGCGCATGGCCGACGGAACCTATCGCTGGTTTCGCTCCCGTGCCGCAGCCCGTCGCAGCGAGGACGGCACCGTTGTTCGCTGGTATGGTGCGGTCGAAGACATCCATGATCGCAAGCTCACGGAGGAAACCCTCCGCTGGGCTGCCCATCACGACGATCTCACGGGTCTCGCCAACCGCAGGCTCTTTCGAGAACGCCTGCAACAGGCTCTCAATGAGACGTCGGGTTCATCCCGTACCGCCGGTCTGCTGGTCATGGATCTCGATCACCTCAAGCAGATCAACGACCGTTTCGGCCACGATGCCGGCGACGATCTTCTGAAGGAGTTCGCGCAGCGGCTTCGCAGTGTCGCGCGCTCCGGCGACACCGTCGCCCGTCTGGGCGGCGACGAGTTCGCCGTGCTCCTGCCCGGAATCGCCGGGGAAGGCGATGTCGTGGCCATGGCCGACATCATCCTGGCCCGCATGCAGGAGCCCTTGAAACGCAACGGCAAGCTTTTGGACTGCCGCACGAGCATCGGCGGAGCCATATCGGCCGGGTTCGACACTAGCCCGGAGGAGCTTCAAAAGCAGGCCGATCTCGCGCTCTACCGCAGCAAGACCTCCGGACGCGGCTCGTTCAAGATGTTCGTCACGACCATGCGGGAGGAGTCCCGGCGAACCAATTCGGCCCTGGAGGTGGCCGCGCGGGCGGTCACGTCGGACTGGATTGTGCCGTTCTATCAGCCCAAGGTGATCCTGGCCTCCGATATGATCAGCGGCTTCGAGGCGCTCCTGCGCTGGCATGATCCCCGCAACGGAATCCAGTCGCCGGAGACGATCGCCGCCGCCTTCAGCGACACGGAACTCGGCACGGCCATCGGCGAGCGCATGCGGTCCTGCATCCTCAAGGACATCCGCTCCTGGCTCGAGGCCGGCCTTTCGTTCGGCCGCATCGCCGTCAATGCGTCCGCCGCCGAATTCCGGCGCGACAACTATGCCGAGCGCGTGCTCGAAGACCTGAGATGGATGAACGTGCCGGCCCAGTGTCTCGAGGTGGAAGTCACAGAGAGCGTGTTTCTGGGCTCCGGCGCCGAATACGTGGAGCGGGCGCTGCGCACACTGAGCACGGAGGGGGTGACGATCGCGCTCGACGATTTCGGCACAGGCTATGCCTCCCTGTCTCATCTCAAGCGCTATCCGGTCGATGCGATCAAGATCGACCGGAGCTTCGTGGACGGGCTGGAAACGGACGCGGACGATGCCGCCATCGTCAGGGCTCTCCTGAGCCTCGGCCACAATCTCGGCATCGAAGTCGTGGCCGAAGGCGTCGAAACCGCCTTCCAGGCGACTCTCCTGCAGCGGATGAGCTGCGATCTCGTGCAGGGCTATCATTTCAGCCGCCCCATGCCCGCCGGCGACGTGCCGGCCTTCATCACGTCATGGGCCGGGGGGTAAGCTATTGCCCGAGGGCCGATCGCAGGAAAAAGATCGCCTTTCACGAGTCTGCGAGAAAAAGAACCTTGGCCTTGCCAGCGCCATGTTCGACCGGCACGAGGGTCTCACCTTACGAGAGTTCTGTTCATGATCCTGTCCCGCCGCGTTCTTCTCGCCGGTCTCGCCCTGTCGGGCGCGAAAGCTCCCGCCCTCGCGCAATCCGCACCGGAGCCGCAGATGGTTCCGGTGGAGCTGATCGAGAACACCCTGAACCTGCCTTCCGCCGTGCGCATCGGCCACCAGCATGGCGATGTGATCATGGTGGAGTATTTCGACTACAACTGCCCCTGGTGCAAACGTTCGGCGCAGACCCTGCCCGAGCTGCTGAAAGCCGAGCCCGACCTGTCGTACGTGCTGGTGAATTTCGCCGTGCTGAGCCCGCAATCGGTCGCGACGACACGCGCAGCCCTGGCCTTTCTGCAGCTCCATGGCCCCGAGCGCTACCTGCCCCTGCATCTCGCCCTGTTCGGCCTGCGCGGCACGGTGGATGGGGAGCGGGCGCTGGCAGAGGCGGAGAAGCTCGGCGGCGACCGTAAGCGCATGACCGAGATCGCCAACAGCGACAAGACCACCGGCTGGATGAAGGACGCCTTCGCCACCGGCAACGACCTCGGCGTCGTGGCGACGCCGTCCTTCCTGATCGGGACGGAAGCCTATGTCGGCGGCATGAGCCTGGAGCGCAAGCGCGAGGCGATCGCGCGAGCGAGAGGGTGAACCTCACCCGGCCGGCTTCATCAGCACCATCCTGCGCGTGACCCCCGGAAGGGGATCGCACGCAACCTCGGTCCAGCTTTCTTCCTCGCCGGCCGCCGCCACGGCTTCCTGCGAGGCCAGGAGTTCGCAATCGGCCGACTTCGTGGCCTGCTCGATGCGCGAGGCGATGTTGACGGTCTCACCGACCACCGTGAATTCGAGCCGGCTCTCGTCCCCCACCACGCCGCAGAACACGTCGCCCGTGTGGATGCCGATGCCGACACGCACCGGCGGGTTGAAGCCGCGCTTGCCGTTCCAGCGGTCGATCAGGGTCAGGATGGTGCGGCCGCAGGCGAGCGCCCGGCGTGCATCGTCCTCCCGGGCCCCGGGCACGCCGAAGAGGATGAGGGCCCCATCGCCCGTGAACTTGTCGATGACACCGTCGTGCCGGGAGGCCGCTCTCAGGATGCGGCGGCGGAACGACGTGATGAAGACGGCGAGCTGCGCCGGCTCCATGGTCTCGCCGAAGGTGGTCGAGGCGCGGATGTCGACGAAGAGCAGGGTCACCGGAATGCGTCGCCCCTGGCGCAGGGACGCGAAGGCCTGGTCGGTGAGGATCGGCGCGAGCTCCCGCGGCAGGTAGCGGGTGAGCGTCACCCGCAGGGTGGTCTCCCGCACGGCCCGCTCCAGCATCAGGCGGCCCTGGCGCGCCACCAGGATCAGGATCAGGGCGGCGGCGAAGACCATGACGAGGCGGACCATGTTGGCCTGGGCCGAGAACACGCCGACGATCTCCGCCAGATCCTCCTGGCGCTCGGCCGGGCTCAAATATCCGCTGCCGAAGGCCAGCAGCGAAAGGCCGATCACATAGATGGCCGCCACGAAGGCCTGGAGCCGGGGCTGATAGTGAATGGCGGCCGCCGCCATGGTGATCGGCACGACCCAGGCGACCGGAAACACCGAGAAGAGGCTGCCGGGAATCCCCAAGCCCCAATGGGTGTAGCCGAGATTGCCGAGGACGAGACAGGCGTCGACCACGGCCGTGATGACCGGCAGCTTCTCGATGCCGATCCGTTTCGACGCAAGCCATGCGCCGCCCCAGCCCAAGGCTCCGAAGAGGATCAGGGTCAGCTCGGCAGCCCAGATTTGCCTGAGCGCGATCGGGTTGGTGAGTTCGACCCCCGCCGTGGTGACCAGGACGGCCATGAGCAGCAGCCCAGCCGTGACCATACGTGCGAGCCCCGCCCGCTGAAGCGCGCCCGTATCGGCCTCGCGGATCAGCCGGTGCGTGGCGTCGCTCAGGACGGGAGATGTTCGCAGCCTGTCGATCAGGCCCAGCGCGGCGCGGATGCGGGATCGGGGAGTCACGGGTTTCTTTCTGCTCTCCAGGATTGATATGGTCCGGTCGACACCTGACTCAAAGCCCATTACCGATCGGTTACGCCGTCACGACCTGCCCGAGAGATCCCGGCGGCGTCCCCGCATCCCACAGGAATATATGGCCGATGACTGAGATGTTCCAACCGATCGTCCTCTTTGTGGATGCGGATGCCTGCCCGGTGAAGCCCGAGATTTACCGCGTCGCCGAACGGCATGGCGTCAAGGTCTTCGTGGTCTCGAACGCCTTCCTGCAGGTGCCGCAGGATCCCCTGATCGAGCGGATCGTGGTGAGTTCGGGCTTCGACGCGGCCGACGACTGGATCGCCGAGCGCGCCCGGCGCGGCGCCATCGTGATCACCGCCGACATCCCGCTCGCGAGCCGCTGCGTGAAGGGCGGCGCCGATGTGATCGGCCCGACCGGAAAGCCGTTCTCGGAAGCCTCCGTCGGCATGGCGCTCGCCACCCGCAACCTGATGGAAGACCTGCGCGCCATGGGCGAGGTGACGGGCGGACCGAGGCCGTTCTCGGCCAAGGACCGCTCGGCCTTTCTCTCGGCGCTCGATGTGGCAATCAACCGGCTCAAGCGCGTGGGATTTGGCGGCTGAGACATCAGGCAAGTTCGACTATATCTTCCTCTTTCACCAGATCCGGGCGGTGCTGTCGGGCGATACGGAGGATGTTTTCCGACTTCTCGGGAAATGGTCCTTGAAAGTAATTGATCTCTATCTTCTTCGGAGGAAGCGTGTCGAAGAAGCGCCGCGGCCCTGTCTCCGGTCCATAAAACGTGATTCTCCTTTTCGGAGCGCCAACGTTAAAAGTCCCAAACTTCGTCTGGTGAATCGCCACATGAAGATTCGTGATTGCAGCCCAAGGCACATGATGAAAGCCGCGACCGCTCCAGCCGCTGACACCTTTTGGAGAGATGATAAAATCAGGCTTCTGGTCGAAAGCCCTAGTCCCGAGGATGCCAAAAAATCGCAAGAACTTGTAGCTCGACCAGAGAAGAAAAGGGATTCTGATCCAAAATGGCAGCTTCATGAAGAGCACGAAGAGCGCCCAGAGGATTAGTGCATAGATAAAACCCCTCCTTCTTCTTCCGGAGGGATGTGAGAAATCAGGCTTTTCCGGCATCCAATCCGGATCCAGGCTGAACCATGCCAAGACCAGTAGCGGTATGACAGTAACCGCCATGCTCACAATCAGGATGAAAGCTGTGTGAGACGGCGAAAGATAATAGGTCTGCGTTTCGGTGGATGCAGAAGGAACGGAGTCAGGGCTAGTGACTGGCATGGGCGATCAGCAAGGTTGCGATTAACATCGCACCTCTATTACATTAGCGTGACCGCTTGCAACTTCTCCTTGAACGCTGAGATATTCTCCAGCGTCAGCGGGCCGATATGCTTGTGGCGGATGGTGCCGTCGGGCCCGACGATGAAGGTCTCGGGCACGCCGTAGACGCCCCAATCGATGGAGGCGCGGCCGTTCGGATCGACACCGACGGCCGCATAAGGGTTGCCGAGCGCGCCGAGGAAGCGGCGGGCGTTGTCCGGGTTGTCCTTCTGGTTGATGCCGACCAGGCGGATCGTGGGATCCTTGGCAAGTTCGACCAGCAGCGGATGCTCCTGGCGACAGGGCGCGCACCAGGACGCCCAGACATTCACCACCGTGACGCGGCCCTTCAGGTCCGCATTCGAGAACCCGGGGACGGCCTGGCCATTGGCCAGAAGCCCTTCGAGCGGTGCGAGATTGAAGCTGGGAACGGGCTTGTTGATCAGGACCGAGGGCACCTCGGCGGGATTGCGGCCGGAGATCAGCTGCACGCCGAAGAGCACCACCAGGGCGGCGAAGACGAGCGCGGGCAGCAGGAAGATGAGGCGGGAGCGCGGGCGCTCTGCGGCTTCAGCCACGGCGGGACCTCCGGCCGATGCCGCGCGCCTCGAGCTCGGCCAGCGCACGGACCTGGATGCGGTGGTCGATCACGGCGCGCAGGATCAATCCGACGACGACCACCGCCGTCAGGATATAGGAAAAAGCGATGAAGAACGTGTGCGACATGGGTCAGGCCGCCTGTGCGTCGAGGCGCTCGGCCTCGAGAATGGTCAGCGTGCGCACCCGGCGGCGCAGGATCTCCGTGCGCATGCCCGACAGATGCAGCGCGAGGCCCGTCAGGGTGAAGGCGACGGCCATGATCAGGAGCGGCACGAGCATGGAGGGATGGATCGTCGGACCGCCGAGCCGGAACACGGAGGCCGGCTGGTGCAGGGTGTTCCACCAATCGACGGAGAATTTCACGATCGGCACGTTCACAGCACCCACGAGCGTGAGGATCGACACGGCGCGGGCAGCCCGGTTCGGCTCCTCGATGGCGCGCCAGAGCGCCAGGATGCCGAGATAGATCAGCAGCATCACCAGCATGGAGGTGAGGCGCGCATCCCACTGCCAGTACGTGCCCCACATGGGTTTGCCCCAGAGCGAGCCGGTGACGAGGCAGATCAGCGTGAAGGCGGCGCCGATGGGCGCGGCAGCCTTCTGCGATACGTCGGCCAGAGGATGGCGCCAGACCAGCGTGCCGAGCGCTGAAGCGGCCATGGTCATGTAGAAGAACAGGGACAGCCACGCCGCCGGCACGTGGATGTACATGATCTTGACCGTTTCGCCCTGCTGGTAATCGGCCGGCGCCGTGAACCAGACCATGTAGAGCCCGACGCTCATGACAAGCGCGGCCAGGCCGCCCACCCACGGCAGGAGCGCGCCGCTGAGGCTCATGAAGCGGGTCGGATTGGCAAGCTCTCGGATCATGGGTTCGATGTAGCGGTGTTGAATGGCACCTGCAACGGAGACATCGCCGCAAGCCGCGTAACGTTTTCGCCAGAATGGGGCTTTTAGGCGGTTCCGGAGGCGCCGGGCATTTCGGGATTATGCGTAGAGCCTCAGCCCTCCTTGATTGGGTTTGGCACACGCTCGCAGAATTGCGCGATCCCCCTCTCCCGCACGGGAGAGGGGTAGGGCATGGCCCGCCTTTCATCCGCCATGCGAAGCAGCCTATAATCCCGCATCATTGTTGCGGAGCGGCCATGCGCCCTGGTTTCATAAGCCTCTTCGGCCTCACCCTCGCTCTTCCGGCACCCGCGCAGGACATCTCTCTGCGCCTGCCCGTCGCCTGCGAGATCGGCCGCACCTGCTTCATCCAGCATTATGTGGACCGAGATCCTTCACCCGCCGCGAGCGATTACCAATGCGGCACCCTCACCTACGATGCCCATGACGGCATCGATTTCCGGATTCCGACCATGGCCGCGCAAAAGGCCGGGGTCGATGCGATCGCCGCGGCCGACGGCAAGGTGCTGCGGGTCCGTGACGGCGTGGAGGATGTCTCCGTCTCCGGGCGTGGCCGGGACAGCGTCGCCAATACCGAATGCGGCAACGGCGTCCTGATCGATCACGGCAACGGCTGGGAGGCGCAGTACTGCCATATGGCGAAGGGCAGCCTCGCGGTGAAGCCGGGCGACCCGGTGAAGTCCGGCGACCGGATCGGGAAGGTCGGCCTGTCGGGCATGACGGAATTTCCGCATCTGCACTTCACCCTGCGCAAGGACAGCAAGCCCGTCGATCCCTTCGCCTTTGGCGCGTCGGAGAAATCCTGCGGCGGCGGCACGTCCCTGTGGGAGGCCTCGCTCCAGCGCGCCCTCGCCTATCAGGGCGGCAGCGTACTCAACAAAGGCTTCGCCCCCGGTCCCGTGACCATGGAGGCCATCGAGTCCGGCGCGGCGGAACAGGACACACCGACGACAAGGTCCCCGGCTCTCGTGGCCTTCGTCCGGGCCATCGGGCTGAAAGGCGGCGACGTGCAGACGCTCACCCTGTTCGATCCCGACGGCAAGCCCCTGGCCCAGAACAAGGCCCCGCCCCTCGACCGGGCCAAGGCGCAATGGATGGCCTTTGCCGGCGTGAAGCAGCCGCAGGGCGGTTTCCGTCCCGGCCTCTACCGTGCGATCTATCGGGTGGAGCGGGACGGCAAACCCGCCATCGAGCAGGCCTTCGGGATCAGCCTTCGGCCGTGACGTAACGAGAGTGGCGGCCGGGGGCTCTGGGACCGTCTCAAGCGGCTGTATCGGCTTTTGGACTTTCGTCTTGGACATATGACGATACCCCCGGCCATAAGCTCAAGGGCAGCCTTACGAAGATCAAATGTCCACGGACTCAGCGTCACAATTTCATTTGATATAATCGCGAAAATTGCGCACCGCCTCGATACGACGCCGGCAGCTCTGCTGACGCGCCCAGCGCGGAGCAGGCGCTCAGAATCAGCCTGAGTGTCTGGTCCATCATTTGGCTCTTTCCTGAGCCCTCATCCTGAGGGCCGCCGCAGGCGGTGTCTCGAAGGACGAGGGCGCCTCCAGAGAACACGGGATCCTCCTTCGAGACGGTCGCTGTGCGACCTCCTCAGGATGAGGTCGAGAGTGATGGGTCAGATATGACCTCGAAATGAGTGAGAATCGTGCACCACTCGGCTGTCGGCCGGCGCCTGCTCGCGCTCGTTCAGACCGTAATCGCGAATCACGGCGGCGACCCGCAGGCGGTAATCACGGAAGACCCCGGCGCGGCCCGCACCTTGCGTAGTGCGATGGGAGGGCAGGTTGCGCCAGGCCCGCACCGCCTCCTCATCGCGCCAGAATGAGAGCGACAGGAGCTTGCCCGGTTCGGTCAGGCTCTGGAAGCGCTCGACGGAGATGAAGCCGTCCATCTCCATCAGGTCGGAGCGGAGTGCCGCCGCGAGACCGAGATAATCCCGCTTGCCTCCATCGCCGTCCGGCCATACTTCGAAGATCACCGCGATCATGGTTTGATAAGCTCCGCATGAGGGCCCGAGGCCAGCCGAAGGAAGATCCGATCCTCGCGGCGGATGAACTGCTCTCGTTTAGCAAATTCGTAATTGGCCCGCCCCATGGAATCGTTGCGCAGCCGCTCGCGATAGGTCTCATACTGGCTAAGGCTCTCGATGTTGTAGAGGCCGTAGGCCGTGGTGGCGGAACCCTCGTGCGGGGCGTAATAGCCGATAAGGTCCGCGCCACATCGAGGAATGGCCTGGCCCCAGTTGCGGGCATATTCCTCGAAGGCGGATACCTTGAACGGGTCGATCTCATAGCGAATGAAGCAGGTGATCATTGTGACGCTTCCTGTTGACTGGAACGGGCCCGTCTTAACCGATTGTCCGACGCCAATGGTTCGGCTATGATCGAAGTATGAAGGAAGGACCCGTCATCGCCTCCGTGGCTGCGCTTCTCGGCGATCCGGCCCGGGCCAACATCCTCACCGCCCTCATGGACGGGCGGGCGCTCACCGTGAGCGAGCTCGCGGAAGCGGCAGGCGTGACGCTCCAGACTGCGAGCGGCCATCTCGCCAAGCTCGATACCGCCAATCTGCTCACTGCGGAAAAGCAGGGCCGGCACCGCTATTTCCGGCTCTCGGGTCCGGACGTGGCGCAGGTGCTCGAAGCCTTGATGGGCCTGGCCCAGCGTACCGGCGCGACGCGCGTCAGGACCGGTCCGAAGGACGCGGCGCTCCGGTCCGCCCGCGTCTGCTACGACCATCTCGCCGGCGAGCGCGGCGTCGCGCTGTTGAAGGGTGCGCAGCGCCAGGGCCTGATCGACGGTGGGCAGGATCTGGCCCTGACGAGCAAGGGCCGCGCCTTCTTCGCCGGTTTCGGCATCGACCTCACGCGGCTCGAAAAGGGCCGCCGCCCCGTCTGCCGCGCCTGTCTCGACTGGAGCGAGCGCCACAGCCATCTCGGCGGCGCCTTGGGGGCCGCGATCCTGTCCCGCATGACCGAGCGGGGCTGGGTCCGGCGCGAGAGCGGGCGCGTCCTCACCTTCACCTGCGAGGGGGTGTCGCAGTTCGAGGCGGCTTTCATGCCACCCCAGGAGCAAGCCTCGCAGGTCTCCTGAGTCTCAGGCGAGTCTGTAGGACTCGACCTCCTCGAATCCGAGCGCGTGATAGAGACGCTGCGCGCCCGACGGGTTGTCCGCATCCACCTTCAGGGATACGGCGGGAGACCCGCGCTCCCTCAAGGCGCGAAACGCCTCATGCAGCAGGGCGGAGCCCAAGCCCTTTCGGCGCCACGCCGGAGCAACCGCGAGATCCTTCACGAAGGCGCTCGTCCAGCACTGCGCCACGCCGACGATCCTGTCCCGCTCGTCCATCGCGATGAACACGAGAGCCGGATCATATTCCGAATCATCCCGCAGGCTCGGCCACCAGATCGCGAAAGGCTCCACGTAGCCGCCGCCTTGCGTATAGGCCTGTCTCAGCAGCGCATGGACCTGCTGCGCATGCCGTTCCGAATCGAACGGAGCCGGGCGGGCTCCCGTGGGCCAAGCCGGCTCCGGCACGGGTCCGGCGAGCGAGCGGCGCAGGCGAACGACGACACGTCCGGCCATTCCTACTCCCCCGAGCGCAAGGCGGCCGCCGCCCCGACCGTCCCGACCACGGCGGCGATCAGCGACAAGGCGGCCAGGATCAGGAACGGCGTCGCGAACGGGATCGTCCCGCCGAGCGCCGCATTGGCGGCCGAGACGCCGAAGATCAAGGTCGGGATCATGAAGGGCAGGACCAGGATCGCCAGGATCAGCCCGCCGCGCCGCAACGACGAGGTGAGCGCGGCCCCGACCGCGCCGATGAAGGTGAGCGCGGGCGTTCCCACAAGCAAGGTCGCCACCATGGCAAGCATGCCCTCGGGCGAAAGCGCCACAAGCAGGCCGAGGAAGGGTGCGGCAATCGCCAGCGGCAGGCCGGTGACGAGCCAATAGGCCACGACCTTGGCCAGCACGACGACCTCCAGGGGCGCGTGCGAGAGCCTCAAAAGGTCGAGCGATCCATCCTCCTGGTCAGCCTGGAACAGACGGTCGAGACCGATCAGGGTCGCGAGCAGGGCCGCAATCCATAAGATGGCCGGCCCGATGCGCGAGAGCAGATTGAGGTCGGGCCCGAGCGCGAAGGGGATCAGCGTCACGATCATCAGGAAGAAGATGAGCCCCATGACGCCCGAACCGCCGACGCGGGCGGCGAGCTTCAGGTCGCGGACCAGGAGGGCGCGGAAGGAGCGAATCATGAGGCCTCTCCTGCCTCACTCTGCTCGACACTCTCTCTCATGAAAGGGGGAGGAGTTTGGGTGCGCTCGATCCTGATCTCCTTCGCGTCCCTCAGGAACAGCGGCGAATGGGTCGTGGCCGCGATCATGCCACCGGCCTCGCGATGGTGTTCGAGGAGAAGACGCAAGGTTTCCTGCGAAGCGGTGTCGAGGGCGGAGGTCGGCTCGTCGAGAAGCCAGAGCGGGCGTTCGGCCACCAGAAGCCGGGCGAGCGCGACGCGGCGGCGTTGCCCGGCCGACAGATAGGCCACCGGCAGCCGGGCCGCGTGGGCGAGGCCTACGGCCTCCAGCGCCTCTCTCGGCTTCATGGCCGGATGCCCGAGGAAGTCTCGCGCGAAGGTCAGGTTCTCCTCCGCCGTGAGCGCGCCCTTGAGGGCATCCCGATGGCCGACGTAATGCAGGCATTCGGGCAGGGTGCGCTCGCCCGCTCCCTCCCAGAGGATTGTTCCGGCCGACGGAGCGAGACGTCCGGCGAGCAACTCCAGCAGGGTGGATTTCCCGGCCCCGTTGCGGCCGGTGATCACCAGTGCCTCGCCGGGCTCGAGGGTGAACGAAACCCCCTGGAAGATGCGGCGCTCTCCCCGCTCGCAGGCCAAATTGTTAACGCTCAGACGCAAACCCCAAGACCCCTGCCCTGATTGCACCCCAGAATGGTTCTAATCCGTGTAGCGGGATGGTTCGAAATGATCTATAGCACCCTCGGCTGCGCCGCGCGCCAAGGCGTCCAATCCGTCTCGCGCGCTTCTCCCCTGTCCGGGCACCCCCGGAGCGGCGCGCGCTTATCGCGCTTTCGGCCGAACACATGTTCGTAACCCAAATGCACGCGAGGATTCGCCGTGACGCTCAACAACAGCTTCAATGCCCGCCAGACCCTTAAGGTCGGTGACAAGACCTACACCTACTACTCCCTCGTCGAGGCCGAGAAAAACGGCCTGAAAGGCGCCTCGAAGCTGCCCTTCTCCATGAAGGTGCTGCTCGAGAACCTGCTCCGCTACGAGGACGGCCGCACGGTCACCAAGACCGACATCGAGGCCGTGGCCGCCTGGCTCAACAACAAGGGCAAGGACGAGAAGGAAATCGCCTACCGCCCCGCCCGCGTCCTGATGCAGGATTTCACCGGCGTTCCGGCCGTGGTGGATCTCGCCGCCATGCGCGACGCCATGAAGACCCTCGGTGGCGATCCGCGCCGGATCAATCCGCTCGTGCCCGTCGACCTCGTCATCGACCACTCGGTGATCGTCGACGAGTTCGGCACCCCGAAGGCCTTCGACCGCAACGTGGAGCTGGAATACCAGCGCAACGGCGAGCGCTACCGCTTCCTCAAGTGGGGCCAGACTGCCTTCGAGAACTTCTCCGTCGTTCCCCCGGGCACCGGCATCTGCCATCAGGTGAACCTGGAATTCCTCTCCCAGACCGTCTGGACCCGCAAGGACACGGCGACCGGCGAAGAGACCGCCTATCCGGACACCCTGGTCGGCACCGATTCGCACACCACCATGGTCAACGGCCTCGCCGTTCTCGGCTGGGGCGTGGGCGGCATCGAGGCGGAGGCCGCCATGCTCGGCCAGCCGGTCTCCATGCTCATCCCCGAGGTGATCGGCTTCAAGCTCACCGGCAAGCTCAAGGAAGGCGTGACCGCCACCGACCTGGTGCTCACCGTCACCCAGATGCTGCGCAAGAAGGGCGTGGTCGGCAAGTTCGTGGAGTTCTTCGGTCCCGGCCTCACTGACATGACGGTTGCCGATCGCTCGACCATCGGCAACATGGCGCCCGAATACGGCGCCACCTGCGGCTTCTTCCCGATCGACCAGAAGACCATCGATTACCTGCGCACCACGAGCCGCACCGACGAGCGCGTGGCTCTCGTCGAGGCCTATGCCAAGGCGCAGGGCATGTGGCTCACCCCCGACATGGCGGACCCGGTCTTCACCGATACCCTCGAGCTCGACCTCGGCGACGTGGTTCCCTCGCTGGCCGGTCCCAAGCGCCCGCAGGACCGCGTCACTCTCGACACCTCCAAGCCCGAGTTCCTCGGCGCCATGGAGAAGGAGTTCCGTAAAGCGCAGGAGATCGGCAAGCGCGTGAAGGTGGACGGCGCCAATTACGATCTCGGCCACGGCGACGTGGTGATCGCGGCGATTACCTCCTGCACCAACACCTCGAACCCGAGCGTGATGATCGGCGCGGGGCTCCTCGCCCGCAACGCCGTCGCCAAGGGCCTGACCTCCAAGCCATGGGTCAAGACCTCGCTCGCGCCCGGATCGCAGATTGTCGAGGAATACTTCAAGAAGGCCGAGCTCCAGGGCGACCTCGATGCGCTGGGCTTCAACCTCGTCGGCTTCGGCTGCACCACCTGCATCGGCAACTCGGGCCCGCTGCCGGAGAACGTCTCGAAGGCGATCAACGACAACGACCTCGTGGCCGTATCGGTGCTCTCAGGGAATCGCAACTTCGAAGGCCGCGTGAACCCGGACGTGCGCGCGAACTACCTCGCCTCGCCCCCGCTGGTGGTGGCCTATGCGCTCGCCGGCTCCATGCTGGTCGATCTCACGAAGGATCCGCTCGGCACGGGCTCGGACGGAAAGCCGGTGTACCTGAAGGACATCTGGCCCTCCTCGGCCGAGGTGCAGGAGTTCATCGACCGCACGATCACGAGCGAGCTGTTCAAGACCCGCTACGCCGACGTGTTCTCGGGCGATGCCAACTGGAAGAAGGTCACCTTCGAGCCGGGCCTCACCTACGAGTGGGACATGGGTTCGACCTATGTGCAGAACCCGCCCTATTTCGAGGGCATGACCAAGGAGCCGAAGCCGGTCACGGACATCCTGAACGCGCGCATCCTCGGGCTCTTCCAGGACTCGATCACCACCGACCACATCTCGCCCGCGGGCAACATCCGCGCCGCCTCGCCGGCCGGTGAATACCTGCAGTCGCATCAGGTGCGCGTCGCCGACTTCAACCAGTACGGCACCCGTCGCGGCAACCACGAAGTCATGATGCGCGGCACCTTCGCCAACATCCGCATCAAGAACCAGATGGTGAAGGACGAGAGTGGCCACGTGGTCGAGGGCGGCTACACCATCCACCAGCCCTCCGGCGAGCGGATGTTCATCTACGACGCCGCCATGCGTTACAAGGAAGAGGGCGTTCCGCTCATCGTTCTCGCCGGCAAGGAATACGGCACCGGCTCGTCCCGCGACTGGGCCGCGAAGGGCACCAACCTGCTCGGCGTGCGCGCCGTGATCGCCGAGAGCTTCGAGCGCATCCACCGCTCGAACCTCGTCGGCATGGGTGTGGCCCCCTTCGTGTTCGAGCAGGGCACGTCCTGGGAGACGCTGGGTCTCAAGGGCGACGAGACCATCACCATCAAGGGCCTCGCCGGCGAACTGAAGCCGCGCCAGCGCATGGAGATGGAAGTCACCTCCGCCGACGGCACGATGCGCAAGGTGCCGGTGCATTGCCGCATCGATACGCTTGAGGAAGTCGAGTACTTCCGCAACGGTGGCATCCTGCACTACGTGCTGCGGCAGTTGGCGGCTTAAGGCTCGCAAAAAGAAAAACGCCCGCTCTTCGCAAAAGGAGCGGGCGCCTTTTTGGGAAAGGAGCGGCTCTCGCGAACCGCTCCTTTTTATTTAGAGCATTTTCCGATCAGGCTGCATCGTAACCGGCGGCGTTGAAGTAATTTCTGCATTCGTCTGGCGTGAAGAGATCGATGATGTGACCGATGGCGGACCAGAGTCCTTCGACTGATCGTTCGGCCGCTTTCCGGAGCAGGGCCTTG
>NZ_JBFRGW010000043.1:0-35844 GCF_052115545.1 Microvirga sp. 2MCAF35 | reverse complement strand
CGGCATAAGGTTGAGAACATGTTCGCCAAGCTCAAGGACTGGCGCCGGATCGCCACCCGCTACGACCGCTGCGCCCACACCTTCTTCTCAGCCATTTGCATCGCGGCTGCCGTCGCCTTCTACCTCAATTAACGAGTCCTGAGCCTAGGCGGACTGACAGAGTCTCATTACTTTGACGACCTGTTTTATTTAGGAACTTTCACTTTTAAAGAATCCCCCTCTGATAATGGATCTCGTATTCGAAATTGGACTTTTGTGCCGGCACCAGAGGGCGAAGAATTTATTAGAGATCCAGGCGGTTAGGCTAAAACTGAGACGCTGAGAGGTGATACATACTGTCCCCGCCCTAGATCGAAAGTCACGGTTGCCCAAAACCCCTCTGATATGACGATTGAGGCCATGACCCAGTTCTCCCTCACCGAAGACCAAATCGCCGTCCGCGACATGGCCCTTGCCTTCGCGGCGGACAATCTCGCCCCCCATGCCCTCGAATGGGACGAGAAGAAGCATTTTCCCGTGGACGTGATGCGGGAGGCGGCGAGCCTCGGCATGGCGGCGATCTACACCCGCGACGACGTGGGCGGATCGGGCATGACGCGGCTCGATGCGGCGCTCATCTTCGAGGCGCTCGCCACCGGCTGCCCGGCGGTCTCGGCGTACCTGTCGATCCATAACATGGCGACCTGGATGATCGACCGCTACGGCTCGGAGGAGCAGCGCCAGCGCTATATCCCGCGCCTCGTCACCATGGAGCTGATCGCGAGCTACTGCCTGACGGAGCCGGGCTCGGGCTCGGACGCGGCAGCGCTCAAGACCAGGGCCGTGCGCGACGGCGACCATTACGTCGTCAACGGCGTGAAGCAGTTCATCTCGGGTGCGGGCACCTCGGACATCTACGTGACCATGGTCCGTACTGGCGAGGAAGGTCCCTCCGGCATCTCGACCCTGGTGATCGAGAAGGGCATGAAAGGCGTGTCCTTCGGCGCGCAGGAGAAGAAGATGGGCTGGAACGCGCAGCCCACCGCCGCCGTGATCTTCGAGGACGTGCGCGTGCCTGTCGCCAACCGGCTCTCGGAGGAGGGCCAGGGCTTCAAGATCGCCATGTCGGGCCTCGACGGCGGGCGCATCAATATCGGCGCCTGCTCGCTCGGCGGCGCTCAAGCCGCGCTCGACAAGGCGCTCGCTTATGCCAACGATCGCAAGGCCTTCGGCAAGCGCATCGCGGAGTTCCAGGCGCTGCAGTTCAAGCTTGCCGACATGGCGACCGAACTCGAAGCGGCGCGCACCTTCCTGTGGCGCGCAGCCTCGGCACTCGATGCCAAGGCACTCGACGCCACGAAGCTCTGCGCCATGGCCAAGCGTATGGCGACCGACGTGGGCTTCCAGGTGGCGAACGACGCGCTGCAGCTCCATGGCGGCTACGGCTATCTCGCCGATTACGGCATCGAGAAGATCGTGCGTGACCTGCGCGTGCACCAGATTCTGGAGGGCACCAACGAGATCATGCGGCTGATCGTGGCGCGCGATCTGGTGGGACGCGGCAATCGATGAATGTGAAAACCGGGCGCTGCACCGGAGCCCTCATCCTGAGGAGCGAAGCGTCTCGAAGGACGAGGGCGTCTCCAGTGCTCTCTGGACGATCCTTCGAGACGCAGACTGCGTCTGCTCCTCAGGATGAGGTCGGGTACAATGAACATGGCTTTCAGATCGCTCGGTCTCGGCTTCGGCCTCGCTGCCGTCATCTTCGCGCTGTTCCATGTCGCCGGCCCATGGTTCTTCCTCGAAGGGCGCCGGCCGTTCCAGCTCAACTTCACGGTTGGAGGGGCGCTTGGTCTCGCGCTCGGCCTGTTGACCCCATCGATCCTGCGCGTACCGGCGAAAGCAGCCGTTCATGCCATGGCAATGATGGCGGTCCCGGGCATGCTCATCATGGCGGCTGTCGGGTCCCATTTCGCCGTGTTCTTCCCGCAGCTCGATCCTACCCTCGACAAGGTCTTCGGTTCGCTCATGCTGTGGTTCTACGGGTTTGCATTGGCGGGATCACTCTGGAGAGCGCGCGGCGCGTGACGGCGGCCCTCATAAAAACATCGAACGACAACACGGGAGGATTCTCATGACCAGCATCGCCTTCATCGGCCTCGGCAACATGGGCGGCCCCATGGCGGCCAATCTCGTCAAGGCCGGCCACAGTGTCACCGGCTTCGACCTGTCGCCCGCCTCCTGCGATCAGGCGCGGAGCGACGGCGTGAGCGTCGCAGCATCGACCGTCGATGCGGTGCGGGACGCGGAGATCGTCGTCACCATGCTGCCGGCCGGCAAGCACGTGCTCTCGGTCTGGGCCGACATCCTCCCCGCGGTGAAGGAAGGCACACTCCTGATGGATTGCTCGACCATCGATGTGGACAGCGCCCGCAAGGCGCATGCGATGGCGCGCGAGCAGGGGCGCAATCTGGCGAGCCTAGACGCCCCGGTGTCGGGCGGCGTCGGCGGCGCGCAGGGCGCCACGCTCACCTTCATGGCCGGTGGCGAGAAGAACGCCTTCGACCGGGCCGAGCCGATCCTGTCCAGGATGGGCAAGAAGGTCGTCCATTGCGGCGAGGCGGGCGCAGGCCAGGCAGCGAAGATCTGCAACAACATGATCCTCGGCATCTCGATGATCGGCGTGGCGGAAGCCTTCGTCCTGGCCGAGAAGCTCGGCCTGTCGCATCAGGCACTCTTCGACGTGGCGTCCACGTCGTCGGGCCAGTGCTGGTCGCTCACCACCTATTGCCCCGTACCGGGTCCGGTGCCGACCTCCCCGGCCAATAACGGCTACAAGCCGGGCTTCGCCGCGGCCCTGATGCTCAAGGACCTGAAGCTGGCCCAGGAGGCCGCCCTCGCGTCCGGAGCCTCGACTCCCTTGGGCGCGGAGGCGGCACAGCTCTATGCCCTGTTCAACAATGCCGGGCATGGAGGCGCCGATTTTTCGGGAATCATCAACTTCCTCCGCGGACAGAGAGGCTGAAGGCCGATCATTCAACCTGTTATGGTCATCCCCGGACTTGATCCGGGGGCGGCCGTGTCGATTGGAAAAAGCCCACCGTTTTCCCGTTTCGGGATCACCGGCACGAGGCCGCGAGGGCAAAGGAGGACTATACCCCTCCTGGGGGCGAGACGAAGAAAGGCGTGTGTTGCATCGCACCTACAGCTTTTCGCAATCTCGTCCATTAGGCTTTCCACTCCTGAATGCTCAACCGTCGATTGCCTGACCGCATGATCCGCCCCGTTGCCCAAGCGGCCAATCCGTCTGCCGATGCCGCCGCCATGCTGCGGCGCCTCGGCTTCGCGCTCCTGTTCTTCGCCGTCCCCCTGGCGGCCCTGTTCACGCGGCGCGCCTTGGTCGTGATGGCCCCCCTGGCGGTCATTCTGCTCGTCCTTGCCTCGGTGCTCGAGGGGAGCGCCAGAAACGCCTGGGACAAGCTGATCACCCTTGCCACCTCGCCCGGGGGCATCGCGGGGCTCGTCCTGCTGCTCTGGGCCGGGCTGTCCCTGACCTGGACCCCGTTCCTGCCGCAGGCGTCCGAGCGGCTCTTCAACATCGTCGGCATGACCCTCATGGGACTGGGCGGATATCTCGCCATTCCCGAGCGGATGCGCTCGGCCAACCTCTATCTTCTCCCCGTGGGCGTCGGCCTCGCGGCCGTGATCGCCATCGCCCTGACGCTCACCGGGGGCAGCCGCTTCGATCCCGGGGGCCTGAGCCTGGAGCGTGGCATGCTCATGCTCGTCCTGCTGCTCTGGCCCGCCATCGCGTGGCTCCATTCCCGGGGGCGCAACCTGGAGGCCCTGGGCCTCGCACTGGCCGTGGCCGTCTGCTCCCTCCTCACCCGCGACGGTCTGCCCCTCTACGGTCTGGCCGCAGGCGCCATCGTCTTCGTCGTCACGGCCTGGAACCCGGTCCTCGGCGCTCGCCTGACCGGTTTCGTCATGGCGGGCCTGCTGCTGTTCGCCCCGATCTTGCCCTTTATCCTGAAGCCCCTGGCGGCGGAACTGCTCGGACCGGGCTCGCCGGCAACGCTTGGCCTCGAGGCGTGGCGCAACGTCATTCTCGACGAGCCGCTGCGGCTCCTGACCGGGCACGGCCTGGAGACCGGCCTGCGCGGGCGCTTCTTCGGATTGATGCCGCCGAGTGCTCCGTCCACGCTGCTGTTCGAGATCTGGTTCGAGCTCGGGCTCGTGGGGGCCGTGGCCGGCAGCGTTCTGCTGTATCAGATCGTCGTCGGCGCAGAGAGCCATCGGGCCACCGTGGCGCCGAGCATCATGGCCGCATTCGCCTGCACCTATGCCCTGGGCTGCCTCGGCATCGGCACCACGCAGGTCTGGTGGTTCACGGCGCTCCTGGTCCTGGTGCTGATCTTCGTCGCCATCGAACGCGGCCAGTTCCGCACGAAGCGTCCCAAGGCCGTTCTGCACCGCACCCTGTAACGACCTCATTCTTCCTCTTGGAGAAGGATTGACGGAAGGGCATCGCGTCTGCTTGGCTGGCGCCTTCCGGATTCTTGACCCCGAGGAACGACATGCCGATCATCAACCGCGTCGCCGATCTCGCCGATGAAATCACCACCTGGCGCCGCGACTTCCATGAAAACCCGGAGCTGCTGTTCGACGTGCATCGCACGGCCGGCATCGTGGCCGAGAAGCTGAAGAGCTTCGGCTGCGACGAGGTCGTGACCGGCCTCGGGCGGACCGGGGTCGTCGGCGTGATCAAGGGCCGGACGAATAATTCCGGCAGGGTCATCGGGCTTCGCGCCGACATGGACGCGCTTCCCATCGAGGAGGCGACCGACGTTCCCCACAAGTCGAAGGTGCCGGGCAAGATGCACGCCTGCGGCCATGACGGCCACACGGCGATGCTGCTCGGGGCGGCGAAATACCTGGCCGAGACGCGCAACTTCGACGGCACGGCGGTGGTGATCTTCCAGCCGGCAGAGGAAGGCGGCGGCGGTGCCAACGAGATGCTCAAGGACGGCCTGCTGGAGCGCTTCGGCGTGCACGAGGTCTACGGCATGCACAACATGCCGGGTATTCCCGTGGGCCAGTTCGCCATTCGGCCCGGCGCGATGATGGCCGCGGCCGACCGGTTCACGATCCGGATCGAGGGCAAGGGCGGACACGCGGCGCGCCCGCACGACTGCATCGACCCGGTCGTCATCTCGGCCCACATCATCACGGCCCTGCAGACCATCGCGTCGCGCAGCGCCGATCCGCTGGATTCCGTGGTGGTCTCCGTCTGCACCGTGAAAGCGGGCGAAGCCTTCAATGTGATTCCCCAGACGGCCACCCTGCTCGGCACCGTGCGCACGCTCTCTCCGGCGGTGCGCGATCTCGCCGAGGACCGCATCCGCGCCATCGTGGAGAATGTCTGCGCCGCCTTCGGCGCGAAGGCCAACGTCGAGTATGACCGCGGCTATCCGGTGACCATGAACGACCCGGACAAGACGGAGTTCATGGCCAATGTCGCGCGCGCCGTCGCGGGCGAGAATGCCGTCGACACCACGGTGCTCCCGCTCATGGGCGCGGAGGATTTCTCCTACATGCTGGAGGAGCGCCCGGGCGCCTATATCTTCCTCGGCAACGGCGATACGGCGGGCGTCCATCACCCGGCCTACGATTTCAACGACGAGGCGAGCCCCTACGGCGTTTCGCTCTGGGCTAAGATCGTCGAAACTGGCATGCCGGCACGATAAAACCCATTCAACAAAAAGCCGCCGCCGGATCTCTCCGGCGGCGGCTTTTTTGTGTCTTGCGTCAGTGCAGGACCATGTTCGTGAACGGCGAGACATAAGCCTGAAGCATCACGAGGCCGCCGACCAGGCAGGCGAGCACGATGGAGTGCCAGAACACGAAGCGCAGGATGCTTCCCTCATGGCCGAACCAGTTCGTCGCCGTGGAGGCCACGACGATGGATTGCGCGTCGATCATCTTGCCCATCACGCCGCCCGAGGAATTCGCCGCCGCCATGAGGATGGGAGGCAATCCGAGCTGCTCCGACGTGATCTTCTGCAAGCCGCCGAACAGCACGTTGGACGCGGTATCGGACCCGGTCAGCGCCACGCCGAGCCAGCCGAGCAAGGTTCCGAAGAACGGGTAGAGGATGCCGGTTCCGGCAAAGGCGAGGCCGAGCGTCGCGTCGACGCCCGAGAAGCGCGTCAGCGTACCGATGGCGAGCATCGCCGCGATGGTGATGAGCGAGTAGCGCAGCACCCAGATCGTTTCGAACCAGGCCGTGATCAGCCGCAGGGGCGAGAACCCCATGACGAAGCCGGCGATGATGGCCGCGATCAGCACGCCCGTGCCCGTGTAGGACATGTAGGTGAAGGCGAAGACGGCGGGCTCCGCCGTCGGATTCGCCACGATGGGCGCAACCTTCTGCACCATGTTGTGCAGGCCCGGAACCGGGTAATTCCAGGTGAAGATCGGGTTGACGAGCGCCTTGAACCAGCCTGTGCCCCAGATGGCGACGATCACCGACAGGATGATCCACGGGATCCAGGCACGGAGAACCTCTCCGCGATCTACTTGAGGGGTCATGTTGGGCGTAGCGGCGCCCAAGGGAGCAGGCTGGGTCAGGGTTCCCACCGAATCATCGCGCGTGCGCAGGGCTGGCGAGGTCCAAATCTCCTTCGGATGCCAGATCCGCATGAAGCCGACGAGACACGCCATGCAGATCAGGGATGCGCCGATGTCGACAATCCAGGGATTGATGTAATTCGAGATCAGGAATTGTGGAATCGCGAATGAGATACCGCACACCAGGATCGCAGGCCAGATCTGCATCATGCCGCGGAACCCCGCAAATACCGCGATAAGCCAGAACGGCACGATGAGTGAGAAGAAGGGCAGCTGACGGCCGACCATGGCACCGAGGACGTAAGGGTCGAAGCCGGTCACGGAAGCAAGGCCCTGGATCGGCGCGCCAAGGGCGCCGAAGGCGACCGGAGCGGTGTTGGCGATCAGCGAGAGACCGGAGGCCGCCAGCGGCGAGAAGCCGAGGCCAATGAGGATGGCGCCCGTGACGGCAACCGGCGTGCCGAAGCCGCCTGCGCCTTCAAAGAAGGCCCCGAAGGCGAAGGCGACAAGCAGCAATTGAAGGCGTCGGTCCGTCGTGATGCTACCGACCGATTGCTGAAGCGTGGCGAAATATCCCCTCTCCACCGTCAGCCGATAGAGAAATATGACGTTCAGAATGATCCAGCCGATTGGGAACATGCCGGTTGCAACGCCGAACAAGGCAGCGCGCGTGGCAAGCCCGGCGGGCATGGTGAACAGAAAGATCGAGACCGCAATCGCCGCAAGAAGTGCGATGACGGCGGCAATGTGCGCCTTCACCTTGCCGGAAGCGATCATCACCAAGAGCAGAATGACTGGAACGGCGGCCGCTATAGTCGACAACGTGGCGTTGCCAAATGGATTATAGACTTGGCTCCACATGAGCTTTCCCCCTCAACCGGCCAGCGCAAGCTGGCATGCATGGCATAGCGGTCGGGCCGGAGAGGTCTTTCCGCCTCATGGAAAGCTAGAACATTGTTCTCATGCGACAATATGAACTTGAGTGGTATATCGCGGTTCTAACCGCTAATCCTTGTTCGAGCAGGCGAGCATGCCCTCAAGGTCGATGTAATGGCCGGCACGATCCCGCTTGGCCGCCAGATAACTAACGTTCTCCGCCGTCGGACGACCCAGCACCCGGTGATCGGAGATGACCTCGAGGCCGGCCTGCGCCAGCGCCCCGATCTTCTCGGGGTTGTTGGTCATGAGCCGGACCTTGCCCACTCCCAGCTCCTTGAGCATCACGGCGGCGAAATCGAAGCGGCGCTGATCGGCCTCGAAGCCCAAGACCTCATCGGCATCGTAAGTGTCGTACCCTTGCGACTGGAGCTTATAGGCCCGGATCTTGTTGGCAATGCCGTTCCCGCGCCCCTCCTGGTCGAGATAGAGCAGGATCCCGCCTTCGCTCTGGGCCATGAAGCGTACGGTCTCGCGCAGCTGGTCGCCGCAATCGCATTTGAGGCTGCCGAAGAGATCGCCCGTCAGGCAGGCCGAATGCAGCCGCACGGTCACGGGCTTCGAGAGATCCGGCTTGCCGACGACGATCGCCACTTGGTCGCGCAAACCCTCGCCGCCGCGGAACACCACGAATTCGCTGGTCGGAGCCCCCTCCAGCGGCACCGGCGCCCGGCTGACGATCTTCAGATCGATTGCCTTGGCGCGGCGGTAGCCCCGGATAGCCTCGCCTGACACCCTGATGATGGAAGGAGCTATTTCGACGCCCTTCGCCAGCGGCACGACGATGACGGCCGGCAGCACGAGGGACAGGCGGGCCAGTTCCAGGGCCTCCCCGTCAAGCTCGTCGGCCGGACGGACCGGCGCGTCGATGCGCCCGTCGACCTTGAGCGCCAAGGCTTCCACCCGGGTGCGGTCCACCACCGGCAGGGCCACCCGGCCGGGAACCCCGCGCTCGAGGCCGAGGCGGCGAAGCCTCGCGGCCGGCAGGACGAGATGGGCGCGACCGCCTGCTACGGTCTCGATCTCGGCACCTATGGCTTGGTCTAGGTCCTCGACGCCGACCACGAGCGCGCTGCCCTCCGCTCCGTCGATCACCACGGGGCGGGCGCTGCGAAACTCCATGATGGCCCGCTCGACCGAGGTCGTGGCAGGATTGTCGGACAGGCTTAGGGTCAGGCGCATTCTTGCATACTCGGGCAAACAGCCTCAGATCTGGCGGGAGACGAGGGGCTTCAGGACGATTTTCACCCTACCACAGGCCTCTCCGATCCCTAACCCCATACATGCGATGGCTGCCATACCGAATCAACAGGCTCCCCTGCAAAGCCCTCCTGGCTCGACGGCATAGTCGGAGCGCGCTATCTCTGGCGCTTCCCTGTGCTTCAGCTTCCGTAAAGACACCTGACGATGCCCTCTTTCCTGTCCTGGCTTTTCGCCTTTGGATTTCTCGGCCTCGCCTCGACGGCCACCGCTGCCACCCTCGACGGCCTGGCCGTGGACGTCACGAATACGAGCGAGCCGGTGCTCTGCGCCGAAAAGGACAATGTGGCGATCAACTTCGCCTCGCCGGAGGTGAAACATTTCCAGATCGAGGCCGTGCATCCGGCCTATCTGGGTTCCCTGCGCCAGGATCGCTGGAAGCCGGACTGGACGGCCTGCGAGGACATCTCCGAGGAAACCTCGGCCAAGCCGCACCCGACCATGTCGACCCTGTATGAGGATGGCAATGTCCGGATCATGGGCCTGTCCTTCACCGCGTTCTGGCGCCCGGGCGACGTCACGGTGACCATCGGCGACAAGGTCGCGCACAAGATCCATCTTCTGCAGCTGCTGAAGAAGCGCGGCGACAAGGCGGTGGAAGTGCTCGTGATCTATCCGGGCGACGGCTATTGGCGCATCAAGCCGCTCCCGCCCGAGCATCTGGACTGGACCTCCTACGGCTCCTCGTTCCTGGTCGGCCCGGTGGAGTTCGACCAGCGGCCCGTGGTGAACCTAAAGGACGTCGCCTTCGACCCGAAGACCATGACCTTCACGCTGACCCTGGCAAAGGGCGGCAAGGCAATTGTCGCCGTCAAGGCTCTCAACGAGGAGCGCATGACCCTGGACGTCGCTTTCGATCAAGGCGTCTCCGGCCTGCCCTTCGCGGGTCTTCGCTCCATGTACGTGACAGAGTTCAACGCGGATGTGGCGCGTATCGCCGTGCGTGAGGAGAAGGCCCGCTCCTGGCGCGAGGAGCCGATCATGAACTTTCAAGGATCCAAGGTGACCGATGCTTGGATGGGACGGCTCGTCCCATCCCGCCACAACACCAGCGCGCCCGACATGATGTTCAACCGTTTCCGCGCGGAGCCGGGCGCTTCGCGCTGACCCATATGCTCAACGCCGAGACGAGACGTCCATCGATCAGGATGAGCCCTGCTCCGATCAGGACCATCCCGACCATGTGCCGGACGGCCAATGTCTCGCCGAGGACGAGCACGCCGAGCAGGATGGCGCTGACCGGGATGAGGAAGGTCACGAGGCCCACATTGGTGGCGCCGGCCCGCGCGAGCAAACGGAAGAAGATCAGGTAGGCGAACGCCGTCGAGACGAGGCCGAGAGCCGCGAGGGACAGGATCGCCCCTGTGCTCGGCATCGCCAATGTCCAGGGCCGGTCGACGATCAGCGCAGTGGGGAGAAGAAGCGCACTCGAGACCGTGACCTGACCGGTCGCCGTGGCGAGCGGCGGGATACCCATGGTTTTGAAGCGCCGCCCGAAGACCCCGGCGAACCCATAGGACAGAGCCGCGCCGAGAACGGCGAGCTGCGCGAGAATGCTTGCATCCAGGGAGACGAAGGCCGCGGCCCCGATCATCACGGCGACGCCGATGAAGCCGACGACCACGCCGGCGAGCCGCTGGCCCGTCAGGCGCTCATCGTCCGTGAGGTAATTCGCCACGATGACGGTGAAGAGCGGCGTCGTCGCATTGAGAATGGACGCGAGGCCGCTGGCGATGTGGCCCTGTCCCCAGACGATGAGGGTGAACGGGATGACGTTGTTGAGGATCGACATGCCGAGAAAGGCGGCCCAGGCCTGACGGCTGCGCGGCAGATCCACGCCTATGAGCCTCAAGACGAGAAGGAGTGCCGAGGCCGCCGTCACGACCCGCAGCGCCACGATGGTCAGGGGCGGCAATTCGCGAACGGCGACCCCGATGAAGAGGAAGGAACCGCCCCAGACCACGGAGAGGATCCCCAGCAGCGCCCAATCGGATGCGTTCATGGTCTTCTGAATGGATGCTTGTGCCATCATGTCGTTTCCGGAACTCGCGCAGCGGGATGACACAAAGCAGGTCGCCGGACGACCCGTTTTCTGTGGTCGCGAGATGGCGTACCACCCTATTGCGTCGGCACGTCAGCCAATCGCCCCGGCCCAATTCCAGGCAGCCGAAACGGACCTTATCGCGTGAAAATCCTTCCGGTTCGCAATTCCGGATCGTTCACTTCATAGATATGCCATAACGTTTTGTTAGGGCATTGACGTTAGACCGACAGCCCTAGCCACAATCCGACAATCCACAGCAAAAATCCCGAGGTGGGAAAGGTTTGGTTTACGATGGCGGAAAGTCCCCTCGCACCTTTACCACTCCTTCACGGCTTCGGAGCGAACCTCGCGCTCGCAATCCAGCCCCGTGTAGCGCCCCAACCATGACCCAGCCGCTCTCCCGCGAATCGACCTACAGCGCCCGTCCTCAGACGGTGCGGTCGAGCTTCTGCGTGCTGCCCCATGATCCCCGACCGGCCCGGAACGCCAGCTTCATCTTCGGCCGCTCGGATTCGCGCTATCGCCCCCTGCTCAACCAGGAGGAGCGGGACCGGCTCCATTTCTGGGCCATGATCGTCGCCCTGTCGTCGTCGGTGGCCGGCACGACCCTGCTGTTGACGGCCATCCTGCGCTGATCGAGTTCACTGCAACGGCCAGACCAGCATAATAAGCGGGACGCCGACCACCACCACCAGGATCGACAGCGGCAGACCCAGCCGCCAGTAATCGCCGAACCGATAGCCGCCCGGCCCCATCACCAGCGTGTTGCACTGGTGCCCGATGGGCGTGAGGAAATCGCAAGCTGCCCCGATGGCCACTGCCATGAGGAAGGCATCGGGCTTGTAGCCGAGCTGGGTGGCGAAGCTCGCCGCGATAGGGGCCATCACCAGCACCGTCGCGGCATTGTTGAGGAACGGCGTCACGGCCATGGCCGCCACCATGATGAGCACGAGAGCCCCTGTCGGCGGCAGCATGCTGGCGGCCGACGAGAGCCAGCCGGCGATCAGGTCCGTCCCGCCCGTCGTCCGGATCGATTCGCTGACCGGGATCAGCGCCCCGAGCATGACAATGATGGGCCATTCGATGGTCTCGTAGGCCTCGCGCAGGGTCAGCGACCCGAAGAGCACGAGCAGTACGCCCGCGCCGAAGAACGCGATGGCGACCGGCAGGATGTTGAAGGCGACCAGGATCATGGTACCGGCGAGAATCGCCGCCGGCAGGAGGCTTCTGCGCGCGCTGCCGAGCCGGATTTCCCGTTCCGCCAGCGGCAGGCAGCCGAGATCGCGCAGGGTGTCGGGGAGCCGCTTGAGGTTACCCTGCAGCACGATGACGTCGCCCGCACGGAGTGAAATGGTGCGCAGCCGTTCCTTGAACCGTTCGCCGCTGCGACTGACCGCAATGAGATTGACGCCGAACCGCTCGTAGAGACCGATCCGCTCGGCCGAAAGGCCGCTCATGACGGAACTCGGCCCGACGATAGCCTCGATGACGCCGATCTCGTCCGTGGCCTCATCGACCTCGGGCAGCCGGTGTTCGCGGCTGAGCCTCAAGCCCGCCCGCGCGACGGTGCTCTCAAGCGCATCCGGCTCGCCCTCGAGCATCAGCACATCGTTGGCCTGGATCAGGGCATCCGGGAGAGGAGAGGAACTGCGGGTCTCGTGGCGGATGATGGCCGCGACCTTCACCTCCCCATTGGCGAGCCTGCGAAGATCCGCCACCGTCTGGCCGGCCACTTCGGATTCAGGCGTGACGCGTGCCTCGGTCACGTAATCCTTGATGTCGAGCGCCGCATCGAGGGATGCGGCTCCCTTGCGGCCCTGCGGCAGCAGGCGGTAGCCGAAGGCCAGGAACACGATGCCCGCAAGTGCAATGCCGATTCCGACCGGTGTGAAGTCGAACATGCCGAAGGGCTGGCCCAGAAGCTCCTGCCGCATGCGCGAGACGATGATGTTGGGCGAGGTTCCGACCAGGGTGACGATGCCGCCGAGAAGCGACCCGAAGGCCATCGGCATGAGAAAGCTCGAAGGCGGCGTGTTCGTGCGCCGGGCGATCTGGAACGCGACGGGAATCATCATCGCCAGGGCGCCGATATTCTTCACGAAGGCCGAGAGAACCGTCACCACGCCGACCAGAACGATGACCTGGATCTGCGTGGTGCGCAGATACGGCCCGACCCGGTTGAGCCCGGCCTCGAGGATCCCCGACTTCGCGACCGCGGCGCTGACCAGAAGCGCGCTCGCCACGATGATGACGATGTCGTCGCTGAAGCCCTCGAAGGCCTTGTCGGGTGGGACGATGCCGACGAGCACGGCCACCAGCAGCGACAGGACGGCGACGAGATCGTAGCGGAAGCGGCCCCAAACGAAGAGCGCCATCATCCCGGCGACGATGGCGAAGGAGAGCATCTGTTGGTGGGTCATGCGAAACGCGAAGGAGAGGAATGTCTATCCTAACGCGCTGCGCTGTCATTAGTGCCCAGGTTATTGCCCGAGAACGAGCGCCCAGTAGCGGCCGTAGCGGTTGTTCGCATCGGCGCGGGCGAGCCCGATCTTGCGGGCCTGGGGCATCAGGAGATTGCTGTTGTGGCCGGGCGAGGCCTTCCAGCGGCCGATGGCGCCGTCCACCGTGTCGGACCCGGCCGAAAGGTTCTCGGCCGAATAGCCGATGACGCCGTACTCGTTCATGCGGCTGACGAAGCTGCCATGGCTGAGCTGGCCTGCCGCCGCCACGGTCCGGGCCTGATGTTCGGCGGCCTTGTTCAGGGTCGAGTCCACGCTCACCGGGCTCAGGCCCTTCGACACCCGGTAGGCCGAGATCAGCCGGGCAGCCTCGGTGGCGTCGCGCGTGGAACTCGCCAGGACGGTATCCTTGGGGGTGAGGGCCAGATCGCCCGCGCAGCCGGCCAGCCCCAGGGCAACCAGGCCCGAGATCAAAAGAGCACGCATCGAAAATCCCCTTCGGGCGGCGTTCGAGCGCCGCTCCCCTTGCAAAAACAGCCTGTGGCGTTCATGTGCTTCAAGCCATGAACCCGATGACGCTGAATGCCATGTTGAAGCGTGAGGGTCCAGATTCCACACCCTCCCGCGTCAGCTGACCGCATGTCCTCATCCTCCTCCTCTCTCGAAGTCGCCATCGTCGGCGGCGGGCCCGCCGGCCTGATCGCCGCGGAGGTGCTGGCGCGCGCGGGCCTCACGGTCACCGTCTACGACCGGATGCAGTCGGTCGGGCGAAAGCTCCTCATGGCGGGACGAGGCGGCCTGAACCTGACCCATTCGGAAGAGTTCGAGCGCTTCGTCGCCCGCTATGCTGAGGCCCAGCCTCGGTTGCGTCCATTCATCGAGGCTTTCCGTCCCGAGGATCTGCGCGCCTGGTGCGAGGGGCTTGGGCAGGAGACCTTCGTGGGCTCGAGCGGGCGCGTCTTCCCCCGCGCCTTCAAGGCCTCTCCCCTCCTGCGGGCTTGGCTGTCCCGGCTCGAGAATCTCGGCGTCCGCTTCGCGCTCCGCCATCGCTGGCAGGGCTGGGACGAGGACGGCCACCTGATCTTCACCGACCCGACCGGCCAGCCGGTTCGGGCCAAGCCCGCTGCCGCCATCCTGGCGCTCGGCGGCGCGAGCTGGCCCCGGCTCGGTTCCGATGGGAGCTGGGCGGAGCTTCTCGCTCAACGCGGCATCGCGGTTTTGCCCCTGCGGCCCGCCAATATGGGTTTCACTCTTCCCTGGTCGGAGATCATGCGCAGCCGCTTCGAAGGTGAGCCCCTCAAGCGAATCGCCCTGACCTTCGAGGGCCGAACCGTGAAGGGCGAGGCCATCGTGACGGCGGACGGGATCGAGGGCGGAGCGGTCTATGCTCTTTCGTCCGTGCTTCGCGACGCCATCGACCGGACAGGCAGCGCCACGCTGCATCTGGACCTGCGGCCGGATCTGTCCGAGGACGCCCTCGCCAAGCGCCTGAGCGCTCCGCGAAAGGGCCAGTCCGCCTCCACGTTCCTGCGCAAGAGCGCCGGTCTCAGCCCCGTCGGGATCGCCCTGCTCCGGGAGGCCTCGCCGTCCCTTCCCGCCGAACCCGATACCCTTGCCCGCCTGATCAAGGCCGTGCCCCTGACGCTGACGGGCATGAAATCCCTGGACCGCGCCATCTCCAGCGCCGGGGGCGTGCCGTTCACGGAACTGGACGACCACCTGATGCTCAAACGGATGCCGGGCGTGTTTCTGGCCGGCGAGATGCTGGACTGGGAAGCACCGACCGGCGGCTACCTGCTCCAGGCGACCTTCGCCACCGGGATCGCCGCAGCAAGAGGGGTGCTGGCCTCGTGGCAGATTCCCGATGACGCATTGACCTTGAATCCGTCATCGGCCACACGGCATCCGTGATCGACCCCGCTCAGATTCTCCACGACGTTTTCGGCTTCCCCTCCTTTCGCGAAGGACAGGAGGAGATCGTGCGCGCGGTGCTGGCCGGCGAGAACGTTCTCGCCGTCATGCCGACCGGCGCCGGCAAGTCCCTGTGCTATCAGCTGCCGACGCTGGCCCGCGAAGGCCTGACCGTCGTGGTCTCACCCCTCATCGCCCTCATGCGCGATCAGGTGGCGGCTCTACGCCATTTCGGCGTCGAGGCGGGCAGTCTCAACTCCGCCAACGATTCGGACGAGAACCGCCGCGTGGTGGACGCGGTGCGCGAGGGGCGGATGCGCCTTCTCTACGCCTCACCGGAACGGCTGGCGAATACCGGCACGACCGAATGGCTCGGGCGGGCCGGCGTGAACATGCTCGCCATCGACGAGGCCCATTGCGTCTCGCAATGGGGTCACGACTTCCGGCCCGAATACGCCATGCTCGGCGAGGTGCGCCAGCGGCTGGGCAACGTGCAGACCATCGCGCTCACCGCGACCGCCGATGTGGCGACGCGCGGCGACATCATGCATCGCCTCTTCGAGGAGGAGCCGCGCCTCTTCATCCATGGCTTCGACCGGCCGAACCTGCGCCTGGCCATGCAGGCGAAGGAGCATTCGCGGCGCCAGCTCTTCTCCTTCCTCGACAAGCACCGGCACGAGAGCGGCATCGTCTATTGCTCATCGCGCGACGCTACCGAGAAGCTCGCGGATTCCTTGAGCCAGGCCGGCTACCGTGCCATGCCCTATCATGCGGGCATGCCTCAAGCGGAGCGCGCCAAGAACCAGGACATCTTCCTGCAGGAGGACGGGGTGGTGATGGTGGCGACCGTCGCCTTCGGCATGGGGATCGACAAGCCCGACGTGCGATTCGTCGCCCATGCGGCCCTGCCGAAATCCATCGAGGCCTACTACCAGGAGATCGGCCGCGCGGGCCGCGACGGCGCCCCCGCCGACACGCTCACGCTCTATGGCCTCGACGACATGCGCCTGCGCCGGTTGCAGATCGAGCAGAGCGAGGCTTCCGACGAGCAGAAGCGCGTGGAGCGCCAGCGCCTCAATGCGCTCGTGGCACTGTGCGAGGCCCCGCGCTGCCGCCGCCAGACCCTGCTCGCCTATTTCGGCGAGAGCACCGAACCGTGCGGGAACTGCGACCTGTGCATCGACGGCGTCATGTCCTTCGACGGCACCATCGAGGCGCAGAAGCTTCTCTCGGCCATCGTGCGCACCGGCGAGCGTTTCGGCACCGAACATCTCATCAGCATCCTCGTGGGCGAGGAGACCGATTCCATCCGCCGCTTCGGCCACGACAAGCTGAAGACCTTCGGCGTGGGCAACGACCGCTCGAAGACCGAATGGCGCTCGCTCCTGCGGCAGATCTATGCGGCCGGCCTCGTCGGCCTGGAACTGGCGGAATACGGCCGCTGGACGCTCACCGATAAGGGCGTCGCCGTCCTCAAGGGACAGGAGCGGATCGAACTGCGCTCCGACGTTCTCATGAAGCCCTCCGAGCGCCGCCGCAGGCGCAGCCGCATGGAAGCGGAATCGGTGGTCCCGTCCGACGATCCTCTGCTCCTCGACCTGAAAGGGCTGCGCACGCGCCTTGCCAAAGAAGAGAGCGTGCCGGCCTACGTGATCTTCTCCGACCGCAGCCTCATCGACATGGCGGCCAAGCGCCCGACCACCGTGCGCGCCTTCGGCGAAGTCCACGGCGTGGGGCAGGCCAAGCTCGACCGCTATGCGGACGCTTTTCTCGAGGTGCTGAAGGCGCACGCGGCTTAACAGCATACACATGCTGTCATCCCGGACGCAGCGCAGCGAAGATCCGGGATCACGCGGGATGGTCACACCTCCACCCACCGCCCCTCATGCGCGCTTCTCGCAATCGCATCCACCGTCCGCTCGATGCGAATGCCGTCCTCGAACGTGATCAGATGAGCGGCATCGCCATGGATGCGGCGGATCAGTTCGCGGCACTCGACGATCTTCAGGTCGTTGAAGCCGAGCCCATGCCCCGGCGCGGGAATGAATTTGTCATAAGGCGGATGATGCGGGGAAGCGAGAATGGTGCGGAACCCTTGCGTCTCCTTCCCTCCGTCGGCCGTGTAGAGCTGGACCTCGTTCATCCGCTCCTGGTCGTACACGATGCTGCCCTTCGAGCCGAAGAGCTGAAGGAAGATGCGCCCCTTGCGGCCCCAGGCCGAGCGATTGAGCGCGATCAAGCCCGATGCGCCGTTCTCGAGCTCGATCAGCGTGGTGGCGATGTCATAGGTTTCGACCGCACGACGGCCGCCGTTCTTTAGCGGGCGATCCGGGTAGGGCTTGGCCATGTGACCGCAGACGCGCCGCACACCGCCGAAGAGGGCCCAGATCAGGCTCAAGGGATGGACACCAAAATCATCGAGCGCCCCATGGCCGGAGGTTGCCTCGCTCTTCCAGGTGAAGAGCTCCTCCGGATCCGCCATGAAGTCCTCGTCCATCTCGATGCGGACATGATTGACCGTGCCGGTGCGATCCTCGTCGATCAGGTGGCGGATCAGGCGCACGATGGGGTTCTGGATGTAGTTGTAGCCAAGCGCCGCGACCTTGCCCGAGGCGCGGGCGGCGGCGAGCATCCGCACCGCATCAGGCAGGCGCGTCGCCATCGGTTTCTCGCACCAGACATGCTTGCCTGCCTCCAGAGCTGCAATCGCCATGTCGGGATGGAAGGCATTGGGCGTGGTGATCGACACCACATCGACGTCGGGATCCGTGACGAGGGAGCGCCAGTCGCCGGTCGCGCGCGCAAAGCCGAGTTCCTGCGCTTTGCGCTCTGCGAGGTTCTGAGAGGCTTCGGCCAACACCGCAAGGCGTGGGCGAGGAACGTCACCGAAGACGGCGGCGACGGCGTTCCAGGCCAGCGCGTGGCACTTGCCCATATAGCCGGTGCCGATGAGGCCGATGCCGAGTGAAGTCATGCGTTGGGTTCCTCATACGATGAACAAAATTCTCGACCTCATCCTGAGGAGGTCGCGCAGCGACCGTCTCGAAGGAGGATCCAGAGAGCACTGGAGGCTCCTTCGAGACGCAGACTTCGCCTGCTCCTCAGGATGAGGTCGAGAGAAGTGAGGCGACGACTACACCATCCCGCCGAGTTCCTCCGACACGGCCTGCAATTCCTTGCCGCCGGCCATGAGGTTCTGCAGCTCTTCGATCTGGATCGCGGATTTCTTGTAGGTGCCCAGGGTCTTGCCGCGGTTGAGCACCGTGAAGCGGTCGCCCACCGCATAGGCGTGGCGCACGTTGTGCGTGATGAAGATCACGCCGAGGCCCTTCTGCCGAACCTGGTGGATGTATTTCAGCACCATGGAGGTCTGCGCCACGCCGAGCGCGGAAGTCGGCTCGTCGAGGATCAGGACCTTGGCACCGAAATAAACCGCGCGGGCGATCGCCACGCATTGACGCTCGCCGCCGGAGAGCGTGCCCACCGCCTGATGCGGATCGCGCACGTCGATGCCGATCTTGTGCATCTCCTCGCGGGTGACGTCGTCGCAATGGTCGAAATCGACGTTGCGGAACGGCCAGATCCCCTTCACCGGCTCGCGGCCCATGAAGAAGTTGCGCGTGACCGACATGAGCGGGATCATCGCGAGGTCCTGATAGACCGTCGCGATGCCCGCATCGAGCGCATCGCGCGGGCTGGTGAAGGCGACCGGCTGGCCTTCCACGAAGAACTCGCCCGATGTCGGCCTGTGCACACCGGCCAGGGTCTTGATCAGCGTCGACTTGCCGGCGCCGTTGTCGCCGAGCAGGCACATGACCTCGCCGCGATGCACGACAAGCGACACGCCCGAGAGCGCGATGACCGAGCCGAAATGCTTGACGAGGTTGCGGATGTCGATGAGAGGCGTTTCGGTGTCCATCAGCGTTCTCCCGTCACTTTGCGCCGGATGAAGTTGTTGAACAGCACCGCGAGCAGCAGCATGGCGCCGAGGAAGACCTGGAACCAGTCGGAATCGAACCGCGTATAGGTGAGCCCGATGGACACCATGCCGAAGATGATGGCGCCGAAGAACGCGCCGATGGCCGAGCCGTAGCCGCCGGTGAGCAGGCAGCCGCCGATCACCGCCGCGATGATGGCCTCGAACTCCTTCTGGAAGCCGCGCCGCGCATCCGTCGAGCCCGCATCGAGCACGGTCAGGATGGCGACCAGCGCCGCCGCACAGGCGGTGAGCATGAAGAGACTGGTCTTGACCCGGTCCACCGGCACGCCGGAATTGCGCGCCGCATTGGCGTCGCCGCCGGCCGCGAAGATCCAGTTGCCGGCGCGCGTGCGCAGGAGAAGCCAAGTCGCGACGAGCGCGAAGAGAATGAACCAGACGATGGAGATCGGCATTCCCGTCACGGTCGGCGTGCCATTCGGGAACTTGGCGATGATGTCGTGCGCCGCAAGCCAAGAGAACACACCCTCGAAGGCAACGCCCGAGAAGAGTTCGCGGACGAGGCCCTCGCCTGCCTGATCGCCGATGCCGCGCATCTGCGTCGAGCCGCCGGTGGCCCATTTCAGCCCGACGAGGGAGAGGCCGCGCAGGATGAACAGGAAGGCGAGCGTGACGATAAAGGATGGGAGTCGCGTGCGGATCACCATCTGGCCGTTCAACGCGCCGAGCACGGCCGCCACGACCAAGGTCGCCGCGATGGCAACCAGGAGCGGCCAGCCGCTGATCGTGATGAAGGCGCCGAAGACGAGACCGGTGAAGGCCACCATCGAGCCGATGGAGAGATCGAACTCGCCGCCGATCATCAGCAGGGCCGCCGCGATGGCAAGGATGCCGAGCTGCGACGCGGGCGAGAGGATGTTCATGATGCCCGCCAGCGTGAACATGGACGCATCGGCGGTGGAGAGAAAAAAGATCGTCACGAGGACGAGGCCGGCAAGAGCCCCGAGTTCGGGCCGCCGCATGATCTTGGTGAGGAGGGAGACCTCGCGCAGGCGCTCGTCCTGGATCTTTTCGACGGGAGCCGGAGACAGGTTTGCGGTCGGCTGGGTGGTATTCACCATGGGAGCCTCCCCGAATGAATGTATCAATGAAGGAGCCCGCGACCGGCATGGTCGCGGGCTCGGTTATTATCCTAGCGAATGCCCTTGGCCGACAGATCGATCACCTGACTGGCCTTTTCCTTGGTGATCAGGTTCGGGCCCGAGGCCACGTCGCCGCCGGGCATCAGGCCGTACTTGGCGTAATTGGCCAGGAACACCACCGGCAGGTAACCCTGGAGATATTGCTGCTGGTCAATGGCAAACACCGCCTCGCCGTTCGCCACCGACTTGAGGAAGCCGGCCGACATGTCGAACGTGGCGACGCGGATGGCGCCTGTCTTGCCGGACTCCTTCACGGCGGCAACCGAGGGCTCGCCCGCCGTGCCTGCGCCGAGCGCCAGGATCGTATCGACCGATCCATCGGCGGCAACTGCCGCTTTCACCTTGGCGCGCACATCGGCCGGATCGTTCGTGACCGGCAGCACCGTCACCTTGCCGCCGAAGCCTTCCGTGAAGCCCTTGCAGCGCAGGTCGAGCGACACGTTGCCGACCTCCTGATTGACGCACAGGCCGACCTTGCCGCCCATCTCCTTGAGCTTGGCGCCGGCGATGCGCCCGGCCACGACCTCGTCCTGGCCTACATGGAGCAGCGCGCCGAGCTTCTTCGACACGTCGGAGCCGGAATTCATGGAGATCACCGGAATGCCGGCGGCCACCGCCTTCTGGATCGACGGGCCGAGCGCCGAGGCATCGGGAATCGAGACGATCAGGCCGGCCGGCTTCTGGTTCACGGCCGCGTCGATGAGCTGGCTCATGGCGACCATGTCGAAGGTCTCGGGCGCCCGGTAATCGACCTGGACCTTCATGTCCTGGCCGCCCGCCGCCACGCCATTTTTGACCACCGACCAGAACGGATCGTTGGCCTGCCCGTGGCTGACGACGATGATGCGGGTATTCTGCTGCGCCGCGACCGGAGCGGCGGTGGCAAGAGTCAGGGCCGCTGCCGCGGCCAGACCGGTAACAAACGCTTTCATGCTCTTCCTCCCAGATGATTCTCACGCGCGCGTCGCAACGCCTGTGCGCTGCGGCGAACGCCGCGGCCTTGCCGCTTGCCTCAAAGGGCAGAGAGAAACAAATGAGCCGAAAGGCGAATCACCGTCTTTACAGCGTTCCCTCTGCCGATCCGATCGTCCGCCTGACTAAACGGAACGTCAGAACCTTTTTGTTTCTATATTGGAATTTTTATTCCATTTTTGTAGGATCGGGTCAAGGCCGATCTGATATCTGAGGCCGGCCGTGGAGACAGAGGACAGCATGGGCAGCGCGGAAGCGGTCGTGACGGACATTCCCGAGGATTTTGATAGTCTTCGCACGCTCCTGCTCCGCCGCCGCGAGGCGATGCCGAAGCGACTAAAGCAGATCGCCGCCTTCGCGCTCGAACATCCCGAGGACATGGCTTTCGGTACAGTAGCGGGAATTGCCGAGCACGCCGGGGTGCAGCCTTCAACCTTGGTGCGCTTCGCCAAGAGCCTCGGCTATGACGGCTTCTCCCACCTGCAGCAGATTTTTCGCGATCGCCTGCGGGAGCGCTTCCCGGACTACCGCGAGCGCCTGAAGGTTCTGCGCGATGCCGAGGGGCATCACGTTCACGCCGTGTCCCTGCTCGAAGGATTCACCCATGCGGCCGCCGTTTCCCTGGAGCGGATGCAGGCTTCGGTGCGTCCCGAGGAATTGTCCCGTGCCATCGAAACCCTGGCGAAGGCCGATACGATCTATCTCCTCGGCGCCCGGCGAGTGTTCCCGGTCATCGCCTATTGCGCCTATGCCTTCGGCAAGCTCGGCGTGCGCGCCATCCTCATCGACCATGTGGGCCAGCTCGGCCCCGAGCAGCTCGCCATCGCGTCCAAGCGCGACGCGGTGCTCGCCATCAGCTTCACGCCCTATGCGCCCGTGACGGCCGAACTCGCGGCGGCGGCCGCGCAGCGCGACGTGCCGGTGGTGGCCATCACGGATTCGGCCTTCAGCCCGCTCGTGACCAATGCCGATGTCTGGCTCGAGGTCGCGGAGGCGGATTTCGGCGCCTTCCGGTCGCTCTCCGCTTCGTTCGCGTTGGCGATGGCGCTGGCCGTAGGCACGGCGGAGAAGCGTGCGGAGGGGTAATCAGGGACGTCCCGGCCGGCGCGCTTGGAAGAACGCCCCGTCTCTCCCCCTCCCGAACAGGCGGCGGCCATCCACGTCTTCTCTCCCAAACCCTCCGGCCTCATCCTGAGGAGGTCACTGACGTGACCTCCTCAGGATGAGGCCGGAGGGTAAGAGCGATGGTATGTTCTCACTTTGTTCTTGACAGATGCTGCAACCTTGGCTATATCATTGCACAGCCTGATCCAACGAGGGGCGCGCTTCGCGAGGCGTCGCAAGTTGTGGGATCCGGCACGGTCCTGTCCGCCGGTCACGCAGCCGGCGCCAGGAGGCCCTTGGCAGCCCTGTGCTGGTCCAAGTCTAAACGCCTAAAAGAACCGTGCGTGACGAGCAGTTCGGCTCTTCCATTCACCCTTAGATATCGAGCCGGGCTGCCACTCGCGCCACCCTCGAACCCTAAAGGCTCGCAGCGCAAGCTGCGAGCCCCAAGGTGCTGGCTCTTTGACACGGACGCACCCGCCATGGCCGTCCCCCGACTTGATCCGAGGATCGTCCGGCCCTCCAGATAGGAAAGGCGCCGTGCTCTTCAGAATTGAGATCACAGGCACCGATCCCCGGATCAAGTCCGGGGAGGCGATGACGTGTTGGCTTACAGCCGCACCGGCTTCCCGCTCTTCGCCGATTCCGTCGCAGCATCGGCCAGACGCTGAGCCATGAGTCCGTCGCGGCCCGTCGGGTTGCACGGCTTGCCGTCGCGGATGGCGTTCAGGAACGTGGTCAGCTCATCGCGATAAGCATCCGCATAGCGCTCCAGGAAGAAATCCTGCACCGGATCTGCCGTGATGCCTGCGGCATTCGCCACCTCGACCGTCGTGCGATGGATGTTGCCCGCGCGGATCATGCCCTTGGAGCCATGGACCTCGACGCGCTGGTCGTAGCCATAGGTGGCGCGTCGGGAATTGGAGATTTGCACGATCCTGCCCTTGGAGGTCTTCAGCATCACGGCAGCCGTGTCCACGTCGCCGGCCTGCCCGATCGCCGGATCGACCAGGGATGACCCGACCGCATGGACCTCCACGGGTTCGTCGCCCAACAGCAGGAAGCGGGCCATGTCGAGATCGTGGATCATCATGTCCCGGAACAGGCCGCCGGAGGTGGCGATGTAGCTCACCGGCGGAGGACCGGGATCGCGAGAGAGGATCGTGACGAGTTCCACCTCGCCCACCTCACCGGCGGCGAGGCGGCGGCGGAGTGCCGCGAAATTCGGATCGAAGCGGCGGTTGAAGCCGATCATCAGCGGCGTGCCGGCCTTCTCGACCGTGGCGAGACAGGCCTCGATGCGCGCGCTCGACAGGTCTACCGGCTTCTCGCAGAAGACCGCCTTGCCGGCGCGGGCGCCGCGCTCGATGAGATCCGCATGCGTCGTGGTCGGTGTGCAGATGAGGATGGCGTCCACATCGGAGCGCTCGACGATCTCGTCCAGCGACGCGACTTCGGCGCCCGTCGCGGCCGCCAGCTCCTGCGCGGCCGGCTGATGCGGGTCGGCCACCGCCACGAGGCGGGCATCGGGATGGCTGGCGGCGTTGCGGCCGTGGATGCGACCGATGCGGCCGGCGCCCAGAACAGCGATTCTGATCATGTTTCCCCCTGGTCCTTTGCCGGCTCACGGCAAATTTGGAATTGATATTCCAGTATGAGATGCTAATAGAATAAACGTTCTACAACAGCAAGAGCCAACCGCGGCTCGCACACGGTTTACAAGGCCGGGAGCGGGAGGAATAGCATGAAGCCAGCCCTGGATGTGATCACCATTGGCCGCGCCTCGGTCGATCTCTACGGCCAGCAGGTGGGCGGGCGGCTGGAGGACATGGCGTCGTTCTCCAAAGCCGTCGGCGGCTGCCCGGCCAACATCGCCATCGGCACGGCGCGGCTCGGCCTGAAATCGGGACTCGTGACCCGGGTGGGCGACGAGTCCATGGGCCGCTTCATCCGCGAGCAGATGGAGCGCGAGGGTGTCGCCACTGAAGGAATCGTCACCGACAGGGAGCGCCTGACCGCCCTCGTGATCCTGGGCGTCAGGGATGAGGATTCCTTCCCGCTGATCTTCTATCGCGACAACTGCGCCGATATGGCGCTCCATGAGAGCGACATCGACGAAGGCTTCATCGCCTCCGCCGCCGCCATCGTGGTGACGGGCACACATTTTTCACGTGAAACGACCGCCGCCGCCCAGAAGAAGGCGATCCGTATCGCCAAGGCGAACGGCCGCAAGGTGGTGTTCGACGTGGATTACCGCCCCAACCTCTGGGGCCTTCTCGGCCATGGCGCGGGCGACTCGCGCTATGTGCGGTCCGATACCGTGACCGAGCATCTCAAACCCATCCTGGCCGACTGCGACCTCGTCGTCGGCACCGAGGAGGAACTGCACATCGCCGGCGGGTCCGAGGACACGCTCGCGGCCATCAGGGCCATCAGGGCGATCTCGAAGGCCACCATCGTGTGCAAGCGCGGCCCCATGGGCTGCGTGGTGTTTCCCGGCGCCATTCCGGGTTCGCTGGATGAAGGCGTGAAGGGACCCGGCTTCCCGGTCGAGGTCTTCAACGTGTTGGGAGCGGGCGATGCGTTCCTGTCCGGGTTCCTGCGCGGATGGCTTAAGGATGAAAAGCTCGAAACCTGCTGCGCCTATGCGAATGCGAGCGGCGCCTTCGCGGTCTCGCGCCTGCTCTGCTCGCCGGAGATCCCGACCTTCCCGGAGCTGCAGCACTTCCTGAAAGAAGGCAGCCGTCACAAGGCGCTGCGCTTCGACGAGGATATCAACCACATCCATTGGTCGACCACCCGCCGCCCCGCCTCCGACACGCTGATGGCGCTCGCCATCGATCACCGCATGCAGCTTGAGGTGATGGCGAAGGAAGTGGGCGCCTCCATCGACCGCATCCCCGATTTCAAGGTGCTCGCCGTTAAGGCCGCAGCGCAAGTGGCGGATGGCCGTGAAGGCTTCGGCATGCTGATCGACGGCACCTATGGCCGCGAAGCCCTGTTCCGTGCCGCCGATCATCCGTTCTGGATCGGCCGCCCCGTCGAGCTTCCGGGCTCGCGCCCGCTCGACTTCGAAGGCGGCGGCAGCATCGGCGCGAAGCTGGTGGAATGGCCGGTGGGCCACACCATCAAGTGCCTGTGCTTCTACCATCCGGACGATTCGCCGGAGCTGAAGACGCGCCAGGAGCGCGAGCTGCTGCGCATTCACGACGCAGCGCGGCGCATCGGCCGGGAACTGCTGGTGGAGATCATCGCGGGCAAGCATGGGTCGCTTGGGGTCGACACGGTTGCGGGCATCCTGCAGCGCCTCTACGATCTCGGCATCAAGCCCGATTGGTGGAAGCTCGAGCCGCAGCGCGATGAAGCGGCGTGGCATGCCATCGGGGCCGTGATCGCGAAGAACGATCCCTATTGCCGCGGCATCGTGCTGCTCGGCCTTGAAGCGCCTGAGAACGAACTCGAGGCGGCGTTTGCCGCGGCCGCGAAGGAACCGCAGGTGAAGGGCTTCGCAGTCGGCCGCACGATCTTCAACGATGCCGCGCGGCGCTGGCTGAAAGGCGAGATTTCCGACGAGGCCGCGATTGCCGACATGGCGGGCCGCTTCCAGCGCCTCGTCGATGCCTGGCAGCGTGTATCCGGCCGCGACGAGGCCGCCTAAGACGAAGGGCGGAGCCGATCCCCGGCTTCACCCTCTTTTCATGATCGACAAAACCTGAGAACGCTGCCGAGGTCATTCGGCGCATTTTGCGAGAAACGCCCATGAGCACGATCCGCCTCACCATGGCGCAAGCCATCGCCCGGTTCCTCATCGCGCAGAAGACGGAGATCGACGGCCAAGTCCTGCCGCTCTTCGGAGGCGTGTGGGCCATCTTCGGCCATGGCAACGTGGCCGGGATGGGCGAGGCCCTGCACGGCGTGCGGGACCAGCTTCCGACCTACCGCGCCCATAACGAGCAGGGCATGGCCCATGCGGCCGTGGCCTTCGCCAAGGCCTCGCGCCGCCGCCGCATGATGGCCTGCACCACCTCCATCGGCCCGGGTGCCACCAACATGGTGACGGCCGCAGCCGTGGCGCATGTGAACCGCCTGCCCGTGCTGCTGCTCCCGGGTGACGTGTTCGCCAACCGCAGGCCCGATCCGGTGCTGCAGCAGATCGAGAGCTTTTCCGACGGCACGGTGTCGGCGAACGACTGCTTTAGGCCCGTCTCCCGCTATTTCGACCGCATCATGCGACCCGAGCAGATCATCCCGGCCCTCCAGCGCGCCATGACCGTGCTCACGGATCCTGCTGAATGCGGTCCGGTGACGCTTGCGCTCTGCCAGGACACGCAGGCCGAAGCCTACGATTATCCCGAGAGCTTCTTTGCGGAAAAGATCTGGACCTCGCGCCGGATCCGCCCGGACGAGACGGAACTTGCCGAGGCCGCCGACTTGATCCGCAAGGCGAAGAAGCCCTTCATCGTCGCGGGCGGCGGCGTGCTCTATTCGAATGCCGAGAAGGCCCTGGCCGATTTTGCCGAGAAGCACGGCCTCTCCGTCGGTGAAACGCAGGCCGGCAAGTCGAGCCTGCCCCACGACCACGCGGCCTGCCTCGGAGCCGTCGGCGTCACCGGCACGGGCGCTGCCAATGCGTTCGCCGAAGAGGCTGACGTGGTGATCGCCGTGGGGACACGCCTGCAGGATTTCACCACCGGCTCATGGGCCCTGTTCAAGAACCCCGACCGGCGCATCGTCGGCCTCAACGTGCAGACCTTCGATGCGGCCAAGCACAACGCGGTTCCGCTCGTGGCGGACGCCCGTGTCGGTCTCGAGGAATTGAGCCGCGCCCTCGGCACCTGGAAGGCTCCGGAGTCCTGGACGGCGAAGGCGCGGGACGAGAAGGCGCGCTGGTTCGAAACAGCCGCGCGCTATACGGACCCGACCAATGCGGAACTTCCCTCCGACGCGCAGGTGATCGGCGCAGTGCAGCGCACCTCCTCGACCACCGACGTGGTGGTGTGCGCGGCCGGCGGTCTGCCGGGTGAGCTGCACAAGCATTGGAAGGCGAGCACGGCTTTGGGCTACCACATGGAATACGGCTATTCCTGCATGGGCTACGAGATTGCCGGCGGTCTCGGCGTGAAGATGGCCGATCCGTCCCGCGAGGTCATCGTGATGGTGGGCGACGGCTCCTATCTCATGATGAATTCAGAGCTCGCCAGCTCCGTGATGCTGGGACAGAAGCTCACCATCGTGCTCCTCGACAATCGCGGCTACGGCTGCATCAACCGCCTGCAGCGCGCCACCGGCGGTGAGAGCTTCAACAACCTGCTGCAGCATACGAACCATGTGACGCTACCCGACATCGACTTCGCCGCCCATGCGGCAAGCCTCGGCGCGCGATCCATGAAGGTGAAGAGCATCGCGGAGCTCGAGGATGCGCTGCGGAAGGCACGCAGCGCCGAGCGCAGCACCGTCATCGTCATCGACACCGACCCTCTCGTGTCGACCGATGCCGGCGGCCATTGGTGGGATGTGGCGGTGCCGGAAGTCTCGGTGCGCGAGCAGGTGAAGACGGCCCGCAAGGATTACGAAACGGCCCTCGCCGCGCAGCGCGTGGGCGATTGATCAGGACAGAAGGAACAACAACATGACAATCCGCATCGGGGCCAATCCCATCGGCTGGTCCAACGACGACATGATCGAGCTCGGCGGCGAGACGCCGCTGGAGGTCTGCTTGGCCGAGGCCAAGGAGGCTGGCTTCGAGGGCATGGAGCTCGGCAACAAGTTCCCGCGCGAGCCGGAAGCACTCAAGAAGGCGCTCGCGCCCTTCAACATGGCCTGCGTGTCCGGCTGGTATTCCGCCGAATTGCTGAAGCGCGATGCGGATGCCGAGATGAAGGCCCTGCGGCCGCATCTCGATCTCCTGAAGGCCATGGGCTCGAACGTACTCGTCTTCGCCGAGACCTCGAACGCCATCCATGGCGACCGTTCCAAGCCCCTGTCACAGCGTCCCGTCATGCAGGCCGGCGACTGGGCCGAGTTCGGCCGCCGCATCACCCAGGTGGCCGAGCGCACCCTCCAGGAGGGCGTGCGCGTGGTGTACCATCACCATATGGGCACCATCGTGGAATCCGAGGCCGATATCGATGCCTTCATGCGCTCCACGGGCGAGGCCGTTCATCTCCTGCTCGATACCGGCCACGCCACTTGGGGCGGCGCCGATCCCGCGGCCCTCGCCCGCCGCTATCGCAGCCGCATCAGCCACGTGCATACGAAGGACGTGCGCAAAGCTGTGATGGAGAAGTCGAAAGCTGAAGGCTGGAGCTTCCTCGATTCCGTCATCGAAGGCGTTTACACGGTACCAGGCGACGGCATGGTGGATTTCGTCTCCGTATTCAAGGAACTGCCGGGCTACAGCGGCTGGGTGGTGATCGAGGCGGAGCAGGATCCCAAGAAGGCCCATCCGCTCACCTATGCCAAGATGGGCTACGCCAATCTCACCCGGTATCTCAAGGAAGCCGGCCTGCGTTAAGGAGCCTGTGCGATGTCGAAGCTTCTCGTCAAACCGTCGAAGCCCGATCCGACCGGGCGCATCCACGCGATTACGCCCGAATCGGCGAGTTGGACCTATGTGGGCTTCGAGGTCTACCGGCTTACAAGCGGGCAGTCCCTGAGGCAGCAGACGGAGAACCGGGAGGCCTGCATCGTGCTGCTCTCGGGCAAGGCGCGTGTGGCGGCCTCAGGCCAGGATTTCGGCGTGATCGGCGGCCGCACCTCGCCGTTCGAGCCGGACCCATGGTCGCTCTATGCGCCCGCCCGCTCCGAATGGTCCTTGGAGGCGCAGACCGATTGCGAGATCGCCGTCTGCACCGCGCCGGCCGAGGGCAGGCTTCCGGCCCGCGTGATCGGTCCGGACCAGGTTGGCCAGGAATCCCGCGGCCAAGGCACCAACACGCGCCATGTGCGCAACATCCTGCCGGAAACGGAGCCGGCGGAAAGCCTGCTCGTGGTCGAGGTCATCACGCCGTCCGGCCATTGGTCGAGCTATCCGCCGCACAAGCACGATCGGGACATGCTGCCGAACGAGTCGCTTCTGGAAGAGACCTATTACCACCGGCTCAACCCGCCATCGGGCTTCGCGCTCCAGCGGGTCTACACGGACGACCGCTCCCTCGACGAGACGCTGGCCGCGAGCGACGGCGACGTGGTTTTGGTGCCGAAGGGCTACCATCCCGTCGGCGCCCCTCACGGTTACGACCTCTATTACCTTAACGTGATGGCCGGCCCGAAGCGGATTTGGAAATTCCACAACGATCCAGATCACGAATGGATGCTTGCGAAAGCTTGATCCCGCGGGCTCCATCAGGCATGAGCGGGATGGAACTTTCTTCAGAGACTCGGACGTGAACCAGAACTCAAGTCCGAGCTTCTGAATTTATGGTCTCGCATCTTCTCACGCAAAAACCGGCTCCCACTTTTTACGTTCGACGCTTGAGAGACTCTATGATCTGGTCCGACCTCGCCGGGCGCATCTTCAAGACCGCAATCGCGCTCGTCAGCGCGGTCGTGATGGATTACGCGTTCCTGAACGGGCGCATGACGCGCCAGGCCGTGACGGGTATCGAGCATATGACGGCCGACGCGCCGGTCCTCATCGACCGGCTCGTCGCAAGCATCCCCAACATCAAGTGGGACCGTTGAAGGCGTCCTGATGATTCAGGCGCCCGTCACCTTCAGCGGCCAGGAGGACTGCTCTTTAATCTGGATCATCAGACGATCACGAACATCCCGCTCCGGGAGCCACATCGAGATCTCGTAACAGGCCTACTCTTTGGAACGGAACGGCCACGGTCCCGTTCATCCCATGGTCTCACCTAGTGCCGTCGGTCTCATGGCAAATCTTCTACGCATCCTGCTCGCCATCCTGCTTCCGCCGGTCGGCGTCTTCTTCACCGTCGGCTTGGGCGGACAATTCTGGCTCAACATTCTCCTGACGTTCCTGGGCTATATTCCAGGTATCGTTCATGCGGTCTGGATCATTGCACGGCAGCCGCGTTGAGAGAGGGCAGGATCCTCCCGAGGATCAGGAGGCATAATTCCTCTACCGGGCTCCTTGCTCGATGGCCCGGTCCACACGGCCAGGCCGTGGCCGCTCCACGGGCCAGCCATATCCATATCTACGGCGCTGATAGTACCGGTTTCCGTAGTGGCGGTTTCCATAGTACCGGTTCGGCGCGTAGCGATAAGCACGATGGGATCGACCGTAGCGATGGCGCGGAGGGACATACGCTCTGCGGCGCACGGTCCTGACATTCTGGTAGGCGTCACCGCCCGGCCCGTACCAGGCCGGTCCGTAAGGTCCATTCACCATGCCGTTGCGCCATGTCCCGGTGCTTTCACCGGCCTGTGCGGGAAGCGAAGCGAGCGTGGCCGCGCCGGAAAGAGCCAGGGCCAGAACACAGGTCTTCAGAATACGCGAAGAAAACATTGCACTCTCCGGCTGGTTACGATCTTGGACAACGTTCCCATACCCAGCCGCGTTCCCGGCAAAGCCCTGCGCGGCATGCGTCGGGAAGTAAAAACGCGATGATATCGACCTATGTCCGCATTCCGCTTTCAAGATGGTGCTGCAGCGCACGTGAGGCGATGAGATGCGAGAACGGAGAGGCGCCTGGAACGTTCATGTCTTGCGTACGGCATTGCAGCACGCAAGACCGAAAGGCTACGCTCAATGACCGTTCTCGATCCCATTTCCGGTAAGCAGGTCGCGATCGACCTGTCCGAGAAGCCGCACAAGTCGCACGGAGTTACGCTCCCTGATGAGGAAGCCTCACTGCTCTGCCGGGAAACACCGGCCGCCTGCAAACCGGAACCGGATGGTGGAACTCGGTCGCAGGAAGAACCTGACAATTGCTGATTAGGGAAAATTGGCGCACCCGACACGATTCGAACGTGTGACCTTTGCCTTCGGAGGGCAACGCTCTATCCAGCTGAGCTACGGGTGCTTGCGGCGATGGGCCTGTTTCTTCCCTACCCGATTACAGGCGGCAGGGCAACCTCTGCCGACGAGAGATCGCGGCCATCGCCTTGTCGGGACGGCCGCGTCTCATTCAGATCACCCCTGACCGGAATAAGGGCAAAGCCCTCACCGTTCAGAAGGAACGAACCCTCTCGCTTTTAAGCCTCGTCCGTTGCGGCTCGCTGCCGCGTGACGTAGCCGATGGCGAGCACAAGGGCGGCCCCGACGATGGCGATGGGGATTTCCGCCTTGTGGCTGAGTTCCTGGCCGAGCCGCCCGACCAGCCAGGGATCGGAGATCAGCATCTCCCCGGCAACCCAGCCCAGAAGCGCCGCTCCGGCCCACACGAGCAGGGGAATCCGGTCCAGAAGCTTCATGATGAGGGCCGCGCCGGCCACGATGAGCGGAATGGAGATGGCAAGGCCGATGACGAGCAGCACGGTGGAATCCTGCGCCACTGCGGCAATGGCCAGGACATTGTCGAGGCTCATGACGGCATCGGCGACCACGACGGTCCAGACCGCATGCCAGAGGCGATCGGTTTCCTTCACGCCTCCCTCGTCGTCGTCGCCGTGCAGGAGCTTTACGGCGATCCAGAGCAGGAGAAGACCGCCGACGATCTTCAGGAAGGGCGTCGTCAGAAGCGCCGCGACAACGATCGTGAAGATGACGCGCAGCGCAACTGCGACACCGGCGCCGAGCACCATGCCGATCCGGCGCTTGTCTTCCGGCAGGCCGCGGCAGGCCAGCGCAATGACGACGGCATTGTCTCCGGACAGGATGATGTTGATCCAGATGATGCCGAGGAGTTTGATGATTTGTGGGAAAAGGGCTTCCATAACGGGTAACTTGATTGGCGTTCGAGACGAACAGCGACCGGAGCTTGCTTGAAAGTCCGGCAACGGCCGGATGACGCCAGGCACAGCGGCTCAAAATCGTTCGCGAGAGACAGAAGTGGCGCCGGCTTCGGCGCGCGACATGACCCGCCCGCAGCATTCGAAACGACACTTCGGACCGGGTTGACCTGAGCTAGAGGCGCGGGGGTCCCGTCGCGCGCAAGGAACCCAGGAGGACGATGTTGCCGGACTGCGGAGACGTGATGCGGATGCCCTGTCCCGTCAGGTTTCTCGAAGAGGCGATGCTCCAAGGACAGAGGGCGTCGGGACCGTCCGCACCATCCCTCCACGCCCCCGGACCGGCCTCCCCGTCCGCTTCGCCGCCGTCGGACAGAGCCGAGAGCGAAAGGGTTTCTTCCAACTGGATGAGGAAGGAGGCCTCGGAATTCGCATGGTCGACGGCCGGGAGCCACGCAAGCAGGATCAGCCCGAGCAGCGCCTGCACGAAGGGAAGTGAAATGCGGGGTCGGGCCAATGCTCTGTCCATCCGAGCGAAAGGGGCTCCAAGGCAGCGAACCTTTCCCTCCCTAACCCGACCGGCGGCCTTAGGGCAACCTGAGCAGGAGCATCGAAGCCCACTTCGAGGGAATACCCGATGCTCCAAATAGATATTGTGCAGGCTATAGATCGTGCTTCACCATTCCGTTGGGGCAAATCGCTCAAGGTCGCTTTCCATAGGAGAGCTCAATGGCAGCCCAGAACGATCCTGTTTCCATTCTCCGCGAAACCTATGCCCGATGGGTCGACACCAGAGGCAGCGACTGCGAATGCTGGATGGACATCATTGCAGACGATGTCTCTCTCGGCTCGCTCGCCGAAGGGGCGCCGGAAGTTCCCTTCACCATGCGCCGGAGCAGCAAGTCCGGGGTGCGCGCCTACCTGGAAGATCTCATGCGTGATTGGGAGATGATCTCCCACAGCATGAACGAGTTCATCGCCCAGGGCGACCGGGTGGCCGTGGTCGGGCGGGCAGTCTGGCGTCACAAGGGGACCGGCAAGGTGGCGGACACGCGGAAGGTCGACATCTGGCACTTCCATAACGGCAAGGCGGTCGATTTCGAGGAGTTTTACGACACCGCCGGGCTCATTTCCGCCGCGACGCCGTAGAGAACGCATTGAAGCATTGGACTCAAAAGCGGAATCCACTTTTCCGCACGATGCTCTAATCGTTTGTTTTTCGCATCTTTCCACGCAAAACCGGTTGCCACTTTTGCGCTCGATGCTCTAGCCGCCGGCTCCGGAAAGCTCATGCCCCTGTCGCAAGGGATGGCAGGAGGAGGGCGAGATCGGCCTCGCCGAGCAGGCGGTATTGTCCCGGCCCGAGATCCTCCGGCAGGTTCAGGCCGCCGATCCGGTCGCGATGCAGGGCCGCGACGTGGTTGCCGAGTGCCGCGAACATGCGCCGGACCTGATGATATCGGCCTTCCGTCAGGGTCAGGTAGGCGCTGGTCTCGGAAATCACCTCCATCCGGGCCGGCAGGAGCGGCTTGTCCTCGCTCTCGAGCATCAGCGTCCCGGACGCGAAGATCTCCGCCTCGTCCCCGCGCAAGGGACGTTCGAGATCGACCCGGTAGCGTTTGGAAATATTGGCGCGGGGCGAGATGACCCGGTGCAGCAGGTTGCCGTCGTCGGTCATGAGCAGCAGACCCGACGTGTCCTTGTCGAGCCGCCCGATGGTCGAGATGGCCGGGTCGCGCCGGCGCCACCGGTCAGGAAGCAGCCCATAGACCAGAGGACCGGCCTCCTTGTGCGAGCAGGTGACGCCCAGCGGCTTGTGCAGCATCAGGGCCAAACCGGGGGGAGGATCGAGGGGCTTGCCCTGGATGCGCATCCTCTCCGAGAGGTCGCGGGTCACGGCAATGCGCCGATCGGCGTCCTCGACCTCGGCCCCGTCCAGCGTGACGAGACCCGCGTTGACCAGGGACTGCACCTCACGGCGCGAGCCGTAGCCCATATTGGCGAGGAGACGATCGAGGCGAAGCGTCGGGACCTTGCTCATTTCACGGCCTCGTAGATCTTGTACCCGCTGGCTTCGACCTTCGGCGTGACCCGCTTGAACAGGCTCTTCAGCACGGCCTCGTAGGGCAGGTGACGATTGGCGACGAGCCAGAGGACGCCGCCCGGTCGGAGGGCCTCCGCGGCCCGGCGGATGAACGCCTGGCCCAGGCTCTGGTCCTCGGCGCCGCCGTCGTGGAAGGGCGGGTTCATCACCACGAAATCGAGCCCCTTCAATCCGGTGCCGCTGCGGATATCGGCCCAGCGCGGCTCCGCCCGCGGGTCGCTGATGTTGCGCGCCGCCATGTCGATGGCGCGGCGGTCGATGTCGATCATGGCGAGATGCTCGACCTTGGGCGAGGCGAGGATCGCGCGGGCGAGAATGCCGATGCCGCAGCCGAAATCCGCCCCGCGGCCGCTCAAGGCGGGCAGGCTCTGCTCCAGCAGGGCGCTGCCGGGATCGAGGCGATTCCAGCTGAAGACGCCGGGCCAAGTCCAGAAGCCCAGGGCCTCGTCCATTCGAGGGCCGCCCTCGCTCAGGGCCTCATCGAGGCCGGCAGGAAGGGGCGGCCGCACGCAGGTGCAGATGCGGTGATGGCGGCGGGAGGCCTCGGCGGCATCGCATCCGAACGCCTTGAGCTCCTTGGCGATCCGCGAGCCGCCCTTGTCCTTTGGCGCGAGGACCGTCAGGGATCCGCCGGGCGCAAGCGCCCGCAAGGCCAAGGCGATGGTGTAGCGCCGCTCCACCGTGCCGGGTGGTGCCAGCACGACCATGGTGCCGAGAGCCCCCTCCTCCTGCCCTTCCAAAGGTTCGGAACCAGGGATCAAGGGCGAGAACTGAATGGCCCCATGCGGGGTCTCGGCCAACTCGGCCGGTGGCGTCCCGTAGACGCCGCTTGGTTTTATGTCTTGCAAAGTGACTGAGCCCACGCTGAACGCAGGCGTTCTTATTATGCCGCGACGCGGAAGGTAAGTCTCAATGGTCTTGCCTGGCCTGCTTTGCACCGGCCGCGCGGATTTCCGATTCTCCGACCGCACGCTGGGCACCGCTCAGGGTATCGCGAATCCGATAGCCCAGCTCGCCGCTGCTGTTCTCCGGCATCAGGCGGACGACTTCATAGGTCCCGCTCGTGCGATCGGCGAAATGGGCGGCAGCGGCATGAACCAGCTGGCCCATGGAATATTTGTGACTCACGAGAAACTCCTTGGATAGAAAGCAAAAAGCCGCCCTCGAGGGGCGGCTTCGAGACGCGGCGCGGGGCCGGGCCTGTTCAAGCGACGTTACGCCGTTTGAATGTTGTTGACGGCGACCTTGCCGGAGCGGCGGTCCTCGGCGGTGTCGAAGGAGACCTTCTGGCCTTCGCGCAGGCCGCGGATGCCGGCGCGCTCGAGCGCGGTGGCGTGGACGAACACGTCCTTGCTGCCATCGTCCGGCTGGATGAAGCCGAAGCCCTTTTGATCGTTGTAGAATTTCACGGTGCCCGAAATCATGGGAATATCCTTGGTTAGGCTAGCTAT